>NZ_JBRRET010000053.1:0-19698 GCF_056760435.1 Stenotrophomonas sp. STEN008
TCTCCCCCGCCCGCCCCGCCCCCAAACCCTTTTTTTACCCCACCCTCCCCCGGGGGGGGGGGGGGGGGGGGCGGGGCGCCCCCCGCCCCCCCCGGGGGGGCCCCGCCGGGGGGGCGGCCCCAAACCGCCTCAGGCGCTATCAATGCAGGGATGCACACGGGAGAGCAGGCAATGAGTACGCAGGTGCGCCACGGATGGTGGCGGGATCTATCGATGCCGGCGATCGTCGCCGGCTTCATCACCGTACTGGTGGGCTTCGCCAGTTCGGCGGTGATCGTGTTCCAGGCCGCGCAGGCGGTCGGTGCCGATCAGGCCCATATCGCATCCTGGATGTGGGCGCTGGGACTGGGCATGGGCGTGACCTGCATCGGGCTGTCACTTCGCTATCGGGTACCGGTGGTCACCGCGTGGTCGACGCCCGGCGCCGCGATGCTGGTGGTGGGCGTCGGCGGCGCTTCGCTCTCCGAGGCGACAGGCGCGTTCCTGCTTGCTGCGGCATTGGCAATGCTGGCCGGCTTCTCCGGCATCTTCGCCAGGCTCATGCAACGTGTGCCGATGGCGCTGGCGGCGGGCATGCTGGCCGGTGTGCTGTTGCGCTTCGGCCTGGATGTGTTCGTCGCAATGGACAGCCAGAGGGTACTTGCCCTGGCGATGTTCGCGACCTGGCTGGCTGGCCGGCGCCTGTTCCCGCGTTACGCCGTGATCGCGACCCTGCTGGTTGGCATCGCGGTCGCGGCCAGCCGCGGTCTGCTGCACGCGCAGCAGCTGCAGTTGCAGCTGGCGGTCCCGCAGTGGGTGGCACCTTCCCTGTCGTGGACTGCCGTGGCAGGCATCGCCCTGCCCCTGTTCGTGGTGACCATGGCCTCGCAGAACATTCCCGGCGTCGCCGTGATGCGCGCCTCCGGCTACGACGCCCCGGTATCGCCGCTGATCGGCTGGATCGGCGTGGTCAACACGGTACTGGCCCCCTTCGGTGCCTATGCGCTGAACCTGGCCGCGATCACCGCAGCCATCTGCATGGGCCGCGATGCCCATGAGGATCCTGCCCGGCGCTACACCGCGGCGATGGCGGCAGGTGTGTTCTACATCGTCATCGGCCTGTTCGGCGCCACCGTGGCCGCACTGTTCGCCGCGTTCCCGCGGGAGCTGGTGGCCTGCGTGGCTGGCATCGCACTGTTCGGCACCATCGGCAACAGCCTCGCCAGCGCACTGGCGGTGGAGCGCGACCGCGAGGCGGCACTGGTCACCTTTCTGGTCACTGCGTCGGGGATGTCGCTGGCGGGTATCGGTTCCGCCTTCTGGGGGCTGGTCGCTGGCGCGCTGTGCCTGCTGGTCCTGCGGCCACGTGAGCCCCGCAGCTAGGCGCCGCCGAAGAGGTCCAACGCCTGCAGTGCGACGCTGAACGCGATGCCCAGGCCCAGAGCCAGCCGGCTGACGCCGCTGCGCCGGTCGATATAGGCCTCAACGCGCGCGCCGTCACCCGCGCCGGCGGCTTCGGCGCGGGCGATCACCGCCCTGCAGCGGCGCAGATAGAGCGCATTGGCCGCCAGTGACACTGCGATCTTCAAGGCCAACGTCAACCCCCATATCGCCGCGTCGTCCATTCCGGCCAGCACGATGGCGGCACCCCCCACCATGCTGATCAGGACGTAGGCCACCGCCATGCCGTACATACGCCGGTACAGCAGCCACTTGAAGTCGAACAGGAACGCGGCCCAGTTCCAGGGACGCGGCCAGCCCGGCGGATCCCGACGCAGCCGCCACAACTCGGCATAGACAGCGAAGTTGTCGGCCACCACGCGGGCGAGCCGTGGATAACGGTCATAGACCGCCATTGCGGCGTCCAGGCTCGACGGCGCATCGCCGACAACCGGCGCAGCGTAGGGATTGCCATCCGTGGCGGGATGTCCACTCACAGTGGCGAGCTGGACAAGGTCTGTACCAGCACGTGGCGACCGGCCGGTGCGATGGTGATCACGTCGGGCCCGGCATTGGCCGCTTCCAGGCAGACGTAATCGCGCCAGCCGTCGCCCACGTCGGCCATCTTCGCTGCCGCTTCCGCGCCGGGATTCCAGGCCACCAGCGAGCGGCTGCCTTCGGTACGGATCGTGATGCGACGCTTCAGCACCGGATCGCGCAGGACGTAGTGGCCACCTGCCCCGGTATAGATGCGGTCACTGCGGCCCGGGTCGCGCGGATCGCGCAGGGACCACGGGCCCTGCTGGCGCCGCGCCTGTGCATAGTTCTCGAACTTGTCCAGATACTCCAGCCCGTCCACGCCATCGACTTCGACCTTGCTGGCATCGCCCACGCGGAAGTAGTTGTGCAGCGCCTGGGTGATCGTCACCGGCACGGTGCCGGGATTGTCGGTCACCAGCTGCTGCCGTAGTTCACGGCCGATGCGCACGGTCATGGCCAGGCGCAGAGCGAGGTTGTCCAATGCAGGGGGAGCCAATACGAGTTCGATGCTGCCGTCGTCCAGCCGGCGGGCCTCCTTCAGCTCCCACGGCAGGGTGCGCACGAAACCATGCGCGGGCACATCGTCGCCTTGCCCCTGTCGCCCGAAATACGGCCAGCACACCGGGCTGCCGCCGCGGATGGGGGTCGGCAATGCGGCACGGCGTGGCGAAAGCCACAGCAGATCGGGCTGCCCCTTGGGTACGAAGGAGAGCAGCTGGCCGCCGAACACACTGATGGCTGCGGTGGCCTGGGGGGTTTCCACCAGCCAGGCATCAAGCCCCTGGAACTGGCCACTGCGTACGCCCTGGATCTGTTGCACGTTGGATCGACTCCGTATGGCCGGCGACTGCACGGCACTGTAGTTGCTGGGAAGCGTGAAGCGGGTGGAGGCCACCGCAGGCGGCGGCGCGCTCTGCAGCGCGCGCAGGATGCGTTGGCCGGCTCGTCCATCGGCCGTGCTCCATCCCAGGCGGCGCTGTTCGGCCTGGATCGCCCGGCGGCTGGCTGTGCCGATCATGCCATCAGCGGTACCGATATCATGCCCCCGCGCCAGCAGCAGGGTCTGCAGCTGACGGCGCTCATCACGGCCCAGCCCGGGGTCATCGGTCGGCCAGGCGGTGGCCAGGCCGCTGCCGCCGCGCAGGCGATCAGCCAGCGTCGCGATCGCCAGCGCATAGCTTTCGGCGGCGTTGTAGCTGTAGATCGCATCGTAGTTGCGGAACACCAGCAGGGCCGGCCCCTTGATGCCGGCGGGCAGCAGCAGTGCCGCCCGCGCGTCGGCAGCCAGACCCGCCGGAGCCAGCGCGCTGCCGTCCAGCGCTGTCACGCCCTGCGTACGCCATTCAGCCAGTGACCGGCGTTGGGTACGGCCGGCCAGGCTGGTATTGAAGCCGTCGGCAACACGCACCTCCATGCCCCACGGTTCTCCCGTGCGCCAGCCGGCGCGCTTGAGGTAGTTGGCGGTAGACGCCAGTGCGTCGGGAATGCTGCCGACCAGGTCACGGCGACCGTCGCCATCGCCGTCGACGGCGATGCGTGCGTAGGTGCTGGGCATGAACTGCGTATGGCCGAACGCGCCGGCCCAGGACCCGGTCAGATCTTGAGCCTGCAGATCACCTCGATCGATCAGCGTGAGCAGGGCCAGCAGTTCGCCACGGAAGAACGCCTGCCGCCGGCCGGCGCAGGACAGCGTCGCCAGCGACTGCAGCAGCGGACGCTTGCCGAATACGCGGCCATAGTCGCTCTCCACGCCCCAGACGGCGACGATGGTGACCGGATCGACACCATACTGCGCGGCGATGCGATCAAGCAGGTCGCGGTGCTGCTGCAGCATGGCCCGTCCATCGTCGACGCGCTGGCGGTCCACCAGTGCAGCCAAGTAGTCCCAGATCGGGGTGGAGAATTCGGGCTGCGCATCCAGCAAGCCGAGCACGCTGGGATCAGGACGCAGGTCGGCGGTGATCGCACCGAAGCGGTCTGCGGCAATGCCCTGGGTAGCTGCCGTTGCCTGCAGCTGTGCCAGACACCGGGTGAACGCGGGATCGGGCGGGGTCAGGTCGGGCGCCGTTGACGGCGCGGCCAGTGCCGCGGCCAGGCCGAGTGCGGTCAGGGTGGGCATGGCGTCCTCCGTGTTGCCGGTGCTGACACCATACTAGAGGCTGAGCGACCGGCGATGCTGAAGCAGTTGCCGGCCGTTGGCCTCTCTAGAGCGTACGCAGCAGCCGCAGGCCGTAAGCTGGACTGTCAGCGTCCCAGCGCTGCGCAACCTGCAGGCCGGCCTGCCGCACCAGCGCATCAAAGCCATCATCGGTGTACTTGTGGCTGTACTCGACGCGGATCGCCTCACCGGCCTCGAAGTGGAAGGTGCGGCCATCGAGGTGGACGTCCTGCGCCCGCTGGCTGACCAGATCGGTCTCGATACGCAGACGTTCGGTGCTGTAACGGGCACGGTGGCGGAAGCCGTCCAGATCGAAGTCGCTGCCCACCTCACGGTTGAGGCGGACGAGCAGGTTGAGGGTGAATGCCGCGGTGATGCCTTCGGCGTCGTTGTAGGCGGCTTCGATCAGCGCGGGGTCCTTGTGCAGGTCGATGCCGATCAGGGCCAGGCCGTGGTCACCCATGGTCTGACGCATGGCCCGCAGCAGGGCGAGGGCGTCCTCGCCGGCGAAGTTGCCAAGCGTGGACCCCGGGAAGAACAGCAGGCGCCGCGCGGGCTCGCGCTCCGGTGCGGGCACGTCCACCGGACGGGTGAAGTCAGCGCAGACCGGCAGCATTTCCACGTCGGGAAGCGCGGGAGCGAGGTGATCGATGCTCGACAGCAGCGCCGCCCGGGAGATCTCGATGGGGGTGTAGGCCACGGGATCCTGCAGCGCGGCCAGCAACAGCGCGGTCTTGCGACCACTGCCGCTGCCCAGCTCGACCACGTGCAGGCGCGGGCCCACCACGCGTGCGATATCCGGCAGCACCCGATTCAGCAGGGCCAGCTCGGTGCGCGTGGGGTAGTACTCCGGCGTGTGGGTGATCTGTTCGAACAGGCGTGATCCGCGCGCATCATAGAAGTACTTCGACGGCAGCTGGCGCGCAGTGCGCGACAGTCCGGCCAGTGTGTCGGCGAGGATCTGCTCGCGGCTGGGCGTGAGATCGGTCAGCGCCTGCAGCGCATCCTGTACGGTGCTCACGGCAGATCCCTCGCCAGGCGCAGGCCGGAGAACTGCCAGCGCGCAGGTGGCATGAAGAAGTTACGGTAGCTGGCGCGCACATGCCCGCGCGGGGTGGCACAGCTGCCGCCGCGCAGGACCCACTGCCCGCACATGAACTTGCCGTTGTACTCACCCAGATTGCCGGCGAACGGACGGAATCCGGGGTACGCGCCATAGGCGCTGCCGGTCCATTCCCAGACGTCGCCGAACAGCTGCCGCAGTCCCCTGCCCTGTGCTGCAGCAGGATGCAGATGATCGTCTTCGGCGAAATGGCCGGCGACCGGCTGCGACGTCGCGGCGGCCTCCCACTCGAATTCGCTGGGCAGGCGCGCACCGGCCCAGCGGGCATACGCATCGGCTTCGTAGTAGCTGAGATGGCACACCGGCGCATGCGCGTCGAGGTCGCGCCAGCCGCCGAGCGTGTATTCGCGCTGGAGGGCGTCATCCCAATAGAGGGGATGCTGCCAGTCCTCGCTTTCGCGCAGAGCCCACCCCTCACTGAGCCACCAGCGCGGATCGCGGTAACCGCCGGCTTCGACGAAGTCCCGGTACTCCGCGTTGCAGACCGGTCGATCAGCCAGCATGTGGGCCGGCAACAGCACGCGATGCGGTGGCGATTCGTTGTCGTAGGCGAAGGTAGCGTGCTGTGGCCATGCCGGTGCGCCGACGGTGACGATGCGCTCGGGAGATTCGATCCAGCCCAGCGGACTGGCTACGCTGACGGCGGCGCGCAGGTCCTGGCGGTAGGGCGGATGCAGCGGATTGCACCAGAGCGCGTGCTTGATGTCGGTCAGCAGCAGCTCCTGGTGCTGCTGCTCGTGCTGCAGGCCCAGCTGGAGATGCTGCAGGGCTTCATCGTCAAGATCGCCGTCGCGGAGACGCGTCAGGAGGTGTGCATCGACCTGCTGCCGGTAATCGAGTACCTGCTGCAGCGACGGGCGCGAGAGCAGGCCACGCTGCGGCCTGGCATGCGCCGGTCCAATGCTCTTGTAGTAGCTGTTGAACAGGTAGTCCCACGCGGGGTCACGTGCCGGTGCGCCGCATAGACCGGCCAGCACGAAGCGGTCGAAGAACCACGTGGTGTGCGCCAGATGCCATTTGCTCGGGCTGGCGTCCGCCATGCTCTGCAGCATGGCATCTTCGGCACTGAGCGGTTCGGCCAGCAGCACGCTGCGGGCGCGCGTCTGCGCATAGCGGTGGGCGAGTTCACGCTGCGGAGCAGCGACGGCGACGGTAGCGCTGTCCATGCACCCAGCATCCAGCGGTGTGGGTGAGCGCAACGTCATGGTGTGACATCGCGCCGTTCACATCGATGCCGTCGCGTAACCGGTTCAGATCGCGTCGAGGTAGTACCAGCGTCCGTCGATGCGTTCGAACCGGCTGCGCTCGTTCATTTTCACCGCACTGCCGCCGCCCACCCGATAGCGGGCGGTGAATCGCACTTCGGCATGGTCGGGCCCATTCACCTGGTGCTCGTGGACGGTCAGGCCAAGCCAGTGCGTCCGCTGGCCGGGCGCCTCGTCCAGTGACAGTTCGGCGGGACGGGTGGCCGGATGCCAGGTGGCCCGCAGGTAGTCGGCCAGACCACGCACGTACGCGCTGTAGCGCGAGCGCATCAGGCGCTCGGCGTCCGGTGCGGGCTCGCCGGCATGGAAGCGGCCGCAGCAGTCGGCGTAGCCCGTGGCGAGGCCACAGGGGCAGGAATCGGCAGGGTTTCGGCTCATGGGGGTATTGTCGCTCGAGTCACGTCGGGCATCCATCGGCGATAGGCGTATGCTGTCGCGCCCCCACATTGAATGATCCCCGTGCTGGAACTGGTTCCCCCCGAGTTGTGGTGGCTGGTGGTGATCGCCTTCATTGCCGGCCTGGTCGATGCTGCCGTGGGTGGAGGGGGACTGGTACAGCTGCCCGGCCTGTTCACCGTGCTGCCCCAGCAGGCGCCGGCGATGCTGTTCGGTACCAACAAGTTCAGTTCGATGTTCGGCACGGCGGCGGCGGCGTGGCGCTATGCACGCAACGTGCGGTTCCCCTGGAAGCCGGTACTGTTCGCCGCGGGCACGGCATTCGTGTTCTCGTTCGCCGGGGCTACGGCGGTGAGCCTGCTGCCCAAGGATGCCGTGCGGCCGCTGGTGCTGGTGCTGCTGGTGGCGATGCTGGCCTACACCCTGTGGAAGAAGGATTTCGGCGCGCTGCACCGGCCGCAGGAGATCGGCCGGCGCGAACTGACCATCGCGCTGGTGATCGGTGCTGCGATCGGCTTCTACGATGGATTCTTCGGGCCAGGCACCGGCAGTTTCCTGATCTTCCTGTTCGTGCGCTTCTTCGGCCTGGACTTTCTGCGTGCGTCGGCCGCATCGAAGGTCGTGAACCTGGCGACGAACATGGCGGCGATCTCGTTCTTCGTGCCGACCGGCAACATCCTGTGGTTGTTCGCGCTGCCGATGGCCACGGCCAACATCATCGGTTCGGTGGTCGGCACGCGGCTGGCACTGAAAGGCGGCACGCCGTTCATCCGCAAACTGTTCGTGGGCCTGGTGGTAGTGCTGATCGCGCGGATGGGCTGGGATACGTTCGGCGGTTCGTGAGGGACGTTATGAAATGGTAGGTGCCAACCTTGGTTGGCACGTTGTTTCAGGTCGCGAAGAGCAGCCGAGCATGGCTCGGCTCTACAGGTGGATTGCCCGAGGCGGTCAGGCTTCGGCTTCCTCCGGTTCATTGGCCTGCTGGCGGCTGCGCTCGGGCAGCTTCAGGCGCCTTCCTTCTTCGTCGTACTCGATCAGCAGCACGCCCGAATCGTGGCGGCCACTGATCTCGACGAAGCAGGCACCACCGATGAAAGGCTCCAGCGTCATCACCGACTTCAGCGGCGTGGCGACCACCATCTGGAAACCGAAGTTGTCGAAGATGTTCATCGCCAGCGCGGTGAACTCGTTGTCGGCCTTGTCGAAGGCCTCGTCGAGCACGACCGCCGCGTAACTGGGCAGCTGGCTGTCAGCGCCGCCGAGCTGGTAACGCAGCGCTGCGGCCAGGCAGGTGGTGGCGAGCTTCTGCCGCTGGCCACCGGACTTGCCGGCGCCGCTGCGGTAGATCTCGACCTGCTGGCGCGTTTCCGCATCGAGTTCGACGCCGATGAACTCCACGTGCATGCGCACGTCCAGGACCAGCTCGCGCCAGCGCTTGTCCTCACCTTCCTGCGAACCCAGGCGGTTGACCAGCTGGCGCAGCACGGTGAACTGTGACTCCGCCAGTTCACGCTGCTCGGTCTGCTGCTGCGACAGCACTTCGCGCAGCTGCAGCTGGAACTCCAGCACTTCCGGCAGCCGGCGGTCGCTCAATTCGATGGTCAGCAGGGTGCCCCGGTTGAACGGCACCTGCTCCAGGCTGGCGTTGACTTCGTCCAGGCGCTGGCCGATCGACTTGCGGGCCTCGGCGCTGTGGCGCTGCAGGGCCAGCAGGTTGTTCTTGCTCTGGTTCTGCAGCAGATCGAAGAAGCGTTCCTCATGCTGCGGCAGGCCATCGCGTTCGAGACGGTCGAGGCGGGCGAGGAAGTCCTCGGCCGACGCCACCGATGCGGTGAAGTCGCCGGATTCTTCCGGCCACTGCTGGATGAAGCGGCGGAAGCAGCCGACCAGCTGGTTTTCGATACGGTTGAGGTCCTGCTGCGAGGACGACAACTGTTCGTTCAGCGCGTTGCTGACCTGGCGCATGTGCGCTTCCAGCGTTTCCAGGCTGAGCGGGCCCTGTTGCTGCAACCGCTCTGCCAGGCCGCTCTCCTGCGCTTCGGCCAGCGTTGGCAGCACCAGCGCGCGGCTCTGCTGGCGCGCGCGGTCGAGGCGGTCACGTTCCCGGACCAGCTGGCCGCGCTCGACGCGGACATCCTCATAGGTGCGGCGGGCCTGCTCGATGTCGGCGCGCACGGCGTCGATCTGCTGTGCCAGCCTGGCCAGGTCGGCATTGCCTTCGCGCAGGTCGCGCAGGCTGGCTTCGATGTCGGTCAGGCGCTGCTGGGGCGCGGCGACGTCGATCTCGTTCCATTGGATACCCGCGAGCTCGTGGCAGGCCAGGCGGCGCTCGTTGTCACGATCGCGCTGGCCACGCAGGCTCGCGATATCGGTCTCGCAGCTGGCGATGCGCTTGGCCAGTTCCTGCGCCTCACGTTCGAACGCACCGACCTTGTCGTGATTGTTGAAACCGAGAATCCAGCGACGGCGATCGCCCACGGCACTGCGGTCGTCCTTCTCGAAGCGGTCGCCCGGATGCTTGACCTGGCCTTCGCGGGTGATGCCGCGGTCGACGTTGCGCAGCTGCCTGGCATCCACGCATTCGTAGTCGAATCGCTTGCCCAGCTCGCGTCGCAGCCAGCTCTCGAACACGTGGTCGCGCAGCTCCAGCTTGTGCAGCAGCGACTTCGCCGATGGTTCGCGGGCGAACGCCTCGTCGTTGCGGCGCACGCGGTAGTAGGTGAAGCGCATGCCGAGGTGGGTGCGGTTCACCCAGTCGGCAACCGCGTTGTAGTGCTTGTCGTCAACCAGCAGCGACAGCGCGAAGCCACCCAGCACGCGTTCGATCGCACCCTGCCAGCCCTGTTCCTCGGAGCGGACCTGGATCAGCTCGCCGACGAACGGCAACGCCACTTCGGAAATGCCGGTCTCTTCCGCCAACCGTGCACGCAGCTTCTGCATCGGCGCCGGAATGTTGGAGGGCGTGCGCTGCATCGCGTCAAGTTCGAGGCGTACTTCAGCGAAGCGACGCTCGTCATCGCGCTTGCCACCGAGGCGCTCGCTGATGGCATCGTCCAGCGAGGCCGAAGCGCGCTGGCGATCCTGTAGTTCGTTCTGCGCACGCTCGACCAGTTCGGCGAAGCCATGGGCATCGTCGGGCAGTTCGGCCTGCAGTTTCCGTGCGGCTTCCTGCGCCTGGTCGCGCTTGGCCTTGCGGCGATCGCGCTCGGCTTCGGCGCGGCCCTGCTCGCGCTCCAGCTCTTCGATGCGCTCGCCGCCCTGCTGACGCCGCTGCAGTTCCAGCTCGGCCAGGCGTTCGCTGTGGTTGTCCAGCGCAGCGCGGCGCTGCGCCTCTTCCCCCAGCAGGCCACGGTCACGCACGTCCATCTCGCGCAGGCGCGCTTCGATCAGCGCCTGGCGGCGGCTCTCGCGGAAACTGTCGACGCCCAGCTTGAGCGCCTCGTCGTCACCGCGCTGCCGGTGCATTTCCTTCAGATCGGCGTAATAGGCGCGCGCCGGCAACAGCGTCTCCACCTGGCGACGGGCGGTGACGACCGCCTGATGGGCCCCGTCAAGCTCGGCGAAATCACTCACCAGGCGCTCGGCGGCGTCGAACGTCTTCGGCGTGTCGAGCATGAAGTCGCGCAGGAAGACGTTGAGATCACCCAGGTTCTTCGCTGATTGCGTCTTGTGCAGCAGGCGCAGCGCCATCTCGTTGTCGATGCCGAGCAGGTCGCGGAAGCGCTCGGCATAGCCGGAGAAGGTGTCGAAGTGGTGGACGTCGGCCAGCTTCTGCTTGAGCTTGCGCAGGTCCAGATCGAAGCCGCCCAGATCCTTGGCGATGTCGAACGGACGCTCGGCGATCATGTAGTGCTTGCGCACGTCGCCGGCCGAGGTGCCGTTGCCGGAGATCCACAACAGGCGCACCAGGCTGACCACGCGGCCGTCGCCGGCCCGGTACTCCAGCACCAGTGCGGTCCAGGTCGCACCCTTGCGCAGGTACTGCGTGGCAATCTCGCCGGTGCCACTGTCCTGCTGGTCGGCCCACGCGCCGCGCACGTAGGACACCAGGTTGCGGTCGCGGCCACTGCGCTCGGCTTCGCGTGCAGCCGCGTTGAAGTCGACGATGGCCGGCGGCGTCAGCAGCGCGGACATGGCATCGAGCAGGGTCGACTTGCCCGAGCCGGAACGGCCGACGAACAGGAAGCCGCGCTCGGCGATCGGCACTTCGGTCAGGCCGTTGAAGGTGCCCCAGTTGTGCACCTGCAGGCGGCGCATGCGGAACTGCTGCAGGCGCGGGTCCGGCAGGCCTTCATTGAACAGGGCGGGGGTGTGCTTGGAAATGGCCATGCGGTGTTCGGGTCTCTCAGGCTTCGGCGGCCGGGGTTTCGCGCAGCTGGCGGTACACTGCCGAAAGCTGGGACACGTCTTCGGCGGAGAACAGCAGCTTCAGCGCCGGCGAGACTTCGTGGCGGTCGTCCTGGCCGCTCAGACGGGTCAGGATGTGGTTGTCCTTCATTTTCTGCACGGCCGATGCAACGCGGCGATTGAAGCCGGCGCGGTCGGTGGACAGGTTCTTCTCGTAGATGGCCAGTGCTTCGGCCATCTCGGCGTCGGCGACCACCGCGCGGTTGCCGCGCGCGTCGGCCTCAGCCAGCTGCTGGCGCAGGAACAACAACAGCACCGAGTCAATGAAGGTCAGCGGCGAGGTCCGCAGCAGTACCGGTGCATCGACGTCTTCGGTGTCGGCCTGGCGGGTGAATGCCACACCGCTTTCGCGGTCGAGCACCAGTTCCAGGAACAGGTCGGACAGCGCTGAACGGATGCCCGCCTCGCTGCGGACCAGTGCCGGCCACAGCTTGGCGTGGCGCAGCTGGTCGATGCTGGGGCCGATCAGCAGCTGGCACAGCGCGCGCCGGGCATCCAGCGGCAGGCGGCCGGTATCACCCAGGTAGTACACGCTGTTGCCGCGCCGTGGCTGCGCCTCGAGCATCGCCGGCTCGGCCTCGTAGGCGTCCTCGGCCTGGTCGGCAGACGGTGCTTCGATGGGGTCTTCATGCCAGCTCATGGCGTCTCTCCTGGGTGAACCAAACCAGCGGGATGCGTGCGCGGCGCAGTTGGCCGTCGCCGCCACGCCATTCGGCGAGCTCCTGTTCGCCAGCGACCACGCTGCCGAAGCGCGTGCCCAGCGACAGGTAGCCGATGACGCTGCCCAGGCCCTGCGGCGCTTCGCGCTGCGACAGCGCCTGGGCGATGCTGAGCCGCGGCTGTGCATCGAGCAGGTCGTGCAGGTCGCGGCGCAGGGTGCGGAAATCGATTTCGGACGAGGCCACCAGATCACCGACGCTCTCCAGGCTGATGCTGGCCGCGTCGTTGTACTCGACATTGCCATCGACCTGGGCACTGCGGGGGTCGTGCAGCTTCCACTGCGACCACGAACGCAGCCGGCTGGTCGTCAACTGCAGGTCACGACCGATCGTGCGCTGGGCCGGGAACTCGTCGCGCAGAGCCAGCGCTTCGGACTGGGCCTGCTTCAGCAGCTGATTGAGGCGACGCTGTTCAAGATAGCCGCGGCTCTGCACGAAGCCACGCAGGCTGCGCGCGAAATTCTGCAGGACATCGTGTACCTGGCCGCCGCGTTCAAGCATGGTGCTGGTGAAGCTGCGCAGGAAGTTGCGCTCGTTGCGATCCAGGCGGCGTGCAAAGCCGCGTGCCAGCACGGCTTCCAGCGCGGCATCGAGCTGCGCGCTCTGCTCGGCATCATTGAGCAGCCGCCAGAATGCCTGGAAGCTGCGGCCGGCATCGCTTTCGCCGATCACGTCCACGCCCTCGAACAGCTGCGACAGCACATCGCCACGTTCGCCTTCGTCATCGATGATGCGCTCGCGGAACTCACGGTTGAGCTGCTCGAAGCCGTCACGCACCCGGCGGAAGTCTTCGGTCAGCTCGTCGGCGAGACCGATGATCTGGCGGGCGCGCTCCAGTGCACGCTTGCCGTCCAGGGCGACCACACGACCGGCGCTGACCCGCGCGATCTCGGCGTCAATGCGGTCGCGCTCGTCGCGCAACGCAGACAGGCGTGCGTCGGGATCGGATTCGGTCTGTGCAGCCAGCTGCGAGAGCTGTTCGATGACCAGTGCCAGGCGGCTCTCGGTGGCAGCCACGCGCGCCTGTTCGAGGCTGTCGGCGAAGCGGATCGCCTGCAGGGCCTGGGTCGACAGTTCGTACTGCTCCTGGTCGGCGCCCTCGGGCAACCGCCGCTCCAGCCAGCCCTGGGACAGCCAGTGTGCGATGTAGGCCTGCGCCGTGCGCGGCAGGTCACGGGCCAGTTCGTCGCCATTGAGCTGGTCCAGCGCGCGCTGCAGGCGCTCGTTGAGCACCGAGGACGGCAAGGTGCGTTCGCCGTCCATCAGCAGGCTCTGCAGCAGACCAATGATTTCGGGCGCATGGTCGGCGGCAAGCAGCTTCCATTGGGGCTGTTCGCGCAGGTGACGGTAGCGGGAGATGCGTTCGCGATGCTTCATGCAGCGAGGGGATCGGGAAAGACAGGCGGCTGCGGGCAGCCACGCACGGCCGTCGCGGGGACAGCCGTGGGCAGGCCGGCCACCATGGGCCGGCGGTGCGGGGAGAAGCGGCTCAGCGCTTGCCGCCCACTTCGATGAAGCGCAGGAACTCGGCGCGGGTGCGCGCATCGTCGCGGAAGCTGCCGAGCATCTTGGAGGTGACCATGCTGACCCCACGCTTGTGGATGCCGCGGGTGGTCATGCACTCGTGGGCCCCTTCGACGACCACGCCGACGCCGATCGGCTGCAGCACGTCCTGGATGCACTGGGCGATCTGCGCCGTCATCTTTTCCTGCACCTGGAAACGGCGGGCATAGGCCTCGACGACGCGCGCCAGCTTGCTGATGCCCACCACCTTGCCGGCCGGCAGGTAGCCGACATGCACGCGGCCGATGATCGGCGCCATGTGGTGCTCGCAGTGGCTTTCGTACTCGATGTCACGCAGGACGATCAGTTCGTCGTAACCGGCGACTTCCTCGAAGGTCCGCTCCATGTAGGCGCGCGGGTCATCGCGGTAACCGCTGAACCAGTCGCCGTAGGCTTCGGCGACGCGGCGGGGGGTGTCCAGAAGGCCTTCGCGGGACGGGTCCTCTCCGGCCCAGCGCAGCAGGGTGCGCACGGCATCCTCGGCCTGGTCCTGGGTCACGTCGCCCTGCGGGGCGGCCTTTTCGTTGTTCTTGCTCATTGCGTACAGCGTCCCGAACGGGGGGCGAGCATCGTACCTGACCGGGGGGTGGGTCGTCCTGTGGGGATGGTTCATCGCGCGCCGGCAGTCGGGGTCGAGGGCCGACGTTCATGGCTCGGGAACCTGCCGTGGGGGGGGGGGGGGTGGGGGGGGGGGTGTTTTTGTGGGGGGGGGTTGGGGGGGGGGGCGGGGGCGCCCCCCCCCCGCTACCGCAATGGGGCGCCCATTCAGAAAACCTATTGATAGGAATGAAATTAGTAGTATCCTATCTATCTATGGATCGCCCCCTCGACGAGCGCACCGTGCTGCAGATGCAGCTCAGCTCCGGCCTGCTGTATGCAGGGCGGCAGTGGCAGCGCTTGGCCGACAGCCGGCTGGGCAGCTACGGGATCTCCACCGCCTGCACCATGCCCCTGCTGATGATCGGCCGCTCCGGCGGCGGCATCCGCCAGGTCGCCCTGGCCCAGCAGCTGGGCATGGAGGGGCCTTCGCTGGTACGTCTGCTGGACAAGCTCTGTGCCAGCGACCTGGTCCGCCGTGAAAGTGATGCAAGCGACCGTCGCGCCAACCTGCTGTGGCTGACCGAGGCCGGCCAGGCGCTGGTGCAGGAACTTGAAGATCAGTTGATCGACCTGCGTCAGGACGTGTTCGGCGCGCTTTCCATGGATGAACTGCACGCCGTGCTGAAGGCATGGCGCCTGCTGGCCGAGGCCGCCGACCGCATCACGTGAGACCGATGTCCCCGGATGCCGCCGCTGCCGTTGCCACGCCAGCGGCTGTTACCCGTTGTTGTTGTGCCGTTGTTCCTCCCCCTCCCCCATCTGCCCTGCCCTACCGATGCCTGGTGAATTCAGTCTCCACGGAGTGTTCGTCCCGACCCTGCTCGGGTTGATGCTGCTGGCCTATCTGCTCAACAGCGGTCTGCACGCGCTGCTGCAACGCGCCGGTGCCTACCGCCATGTCTGGCACCCGGCGCTGTTCAACCTGGCGCTGTACGGGATCGTGCTGGGCCTGCTTTTCCACCTTCTGCGCTGGATGCAATCGTGAACAAGATCGTGAAGAAGTCCCTGCCGGTGCTGCTCACCGGTGCCGCCGTGATCGTCGCGCTGCTGGTGCTGCGCCAGCTGTGGGTCTATTACATGGACGAGCCCTGGACCCGTGACGCCCATGTCGGCGCGGACGTGGTGCAGATGGCGCCGGATGTGTCCGGCCTGGTGGAGACGGTGAACGTCGCCGACAACCAGGCGGTGAAGAAGGGCGACCTGCTGTTCGTGGTCGACCGTGCGCGCTACCGCATCGCACTGGAGCAGGCACAGGCCAGCCTGGCCGAGCGCCAGGCGTCGGTGGCCCAGCTGAAGCGCGAGATCGGTCGTGATCGCAGCCTGCAGGACCTCGTCGCTGCCGAGGACGCCGAAGTGCGCCGGGCCAAGCTGCAGGCCGCACAGGCCGCGCTGGCCACGGCACAGGCCGCAGTCGATCTGGCCGAACTCAATCTGGGCCGCACCGAAGTGCGCGCACCGGCAGACGGCCGGGTCAACGACCGTACGCTGCGCGTCGGAGACTACGTGGTGGCCGGCAAACCGGTACTGGCGTTGCTGGATACCGGCTCATTCCGCATCGATGGCTATTTCGAGGAGACCCGCCTGCAGGGTGTGGTGCCCGGGCAGCGCGTGGACATCCGCCTGATGGGTGAATCCAGGCCATTGCAGGGACATGTGGAGAGCATCGCCGCCGGCATCGAGGACCGCTACCGCAGCAACGGCAGCAGCCTGTTGCCGAACGTCACACCCGCATTCGACTGGGTGCGGCTGGCGCAGCGCATTCCCGTGCGGATTGCCATCGATGATCTTCCCGCGGGTGTTGAGTTGATCGCCGGCCGCACCGCCACCGTGACGGTGGATACCGGCCGCCGCGCGGATGACAGCAAGGCCGGCCCCACGCCGACGCGGGGCCGCCTGTGAATACCGCACTGTCCCGCCTCGGCCTGATCGTCGCACTGGCCAGCCTGGCCGCGTGCAGGACCGTTGGTCCCGACTATGCACTACCGGAAGGCTCGGCATTCAAGCGCCCGGAGGCGAATGCGGCGTTCATCGATACGCAGAACCCGCAGATCGCCGCCAGCCAGCCGCTGCCGGCGCGCTGGTGGTCGCTGTACGACGATCCGGTGCTGGACGGCCTGATCAGCCAGGCGCTGCGCGACAACGTTGAGTTGAAAGCCGCTGATGCCCACCTGCGCCGCGCGGCGGCCGTGTACGAACAGGCACTGGACGCCGGTGGCTTCGAGTACGAGGCCGAGGCCGGCGTCAGCCGCGCGCAGTTGTCGGCCGAATCGTTCCTGCAGGAACACGAACTGCCGGTGATCAACCTGGCCGATGGCAAGTTCGCGGTCAGCTATCAGTTCGATCTGTTCGGCAAGCTCAAGCGCGGTGCGGAAGCGGCGCGGGCCGACGAGCAGGCAGTCGCTGCGGCGCGCGACCTGGCCCAGGTCAGCGTGGTCGCACAGGTGGCCGACAGCTATCTGGAGATCTGCCACGCCAATCACGAACTGCATGTGGCCGAGCATTCGCTGCAGCTGCAGCAGCGCGGCCGCTCGGTGACCGAGCGGTTGATCGCGGCCGGCCGCGGCACGCCGCCGGAACTGGCCCGTGCCAATGCCCAGGTCGCCCTGCTGGAGGCCGCGTTGCCGCCGTTGCGCGCGCAGCGCTCGGCGGCGGCGTACTCCCTGGCCGCCCTGCTCGGCCAGACCCCCGGCCAGTTGCCGACCGGGGTGATCGACTGCGCACAGGCACCGTCGCTGACGCAACCGCTGCCGGTCGGAGATGGCCGTGCGCTGCTGCAGCGTCGTCCGGATGTGCGCCAGGCCGAACGCAGGCTGGCCGCGGCCACCGCGCGCATTGGCGTGGCTACTGCCGAACTCTATCCGGACATCCGTCTGGGGGCTTCGATCGGCGCCGCCGGCCTGCTGGAAGATTTCGGCCAGCCCATGACCCAGCAGTGGTCGATCGGGCCGCTGATCTCGTGGACGCTGCCGTCATCGGGCAGCCATGCACGCATCCACGCTGCCGAAGCGGGCGCCGATGCAGCGCTGGCCGAGTTCGACCACACCGTGCTGCAGGCACTGCGTGAGACGCAGACCGCTCTGGACCGCTACGCACAGGACCTGCGCCGCCTGCAGTCGCTGCGCATCGCCCAGGAACAGGCCGCGCTGGCAGCCGAGCAGAACCGCCGGCTTTACCAGGGTGGGCGGACACCGTACCTTGCCAGCCTGGACGCCGACCGCAGCCTGGCCACCAGCGATGCCACACTGGCCGCGGCCGAAGCACAGGTCTCGCGCGATCAGATCCACCTGTTCCTGGTGCTCGGCGGTGGCTGGCAGGCGACGGCCGCTCCACGGGCCACGGCGAACTAAGTGATGAACGCCGTGACCGATCGCCAGGCGTGGCTGTTCTCGATCAAGACCTACCTGGCCGCGATCGCCGCCCTGTACATCGCCATGGCCGGCAACCTGTCGCGCCCGTACTGGGCGATGGGTACGGTCTACATCGTCAGCCAGCCGCTGCTGGGACCAACCCGCGCCAAGGGCGTATACCGCATCGTCGGCACCCTGGTGGCCGGCCTGGCCACACTGCTGGTGCTGCCCGCGCTGGTGGAAACCCCACTGCTGCTGAGCGCGGCGATGTCGTTCTGGCTGGCCGGCTGCCTGTTCCTGGCCCTGCTCAACCGCGGCCCGCGCGGCTATGCCTTCCTGCTCGCCGGCTATACGACCGCCTTCATCGGCTTCCCCGCGGTGACCTCGCCGGAGACGATCTTCGACACGGTCGTGGCACGCAGCGAGGAGATCATCCTCGGCACGGTGGTGGCGGTGCTGTTCGCCTCGCTGCTGTTCCCGGCTTCGGTGCGGCCGATGCTGCGCGCACGCATCGGCACCTGGATGGAGGATGCGGCGCAGTGGTGCCGGCAGATCCTGGAGCGAGGCCGCGCGCATGCACCGCGCAACCGCCTGGCCGCCGATCTGGTGCAGTTCGAGGCATTGATCGAGTTCCTGCGCCGCGATGATCCGCGCCACACCGGCGCGGCGGTCTCCATGGAGCGGCTGCGCGAGCGCATGCTGTTGCTGTTGCCGGTGCTTTCCTCCATTGCCGATCGCCTGAGTGCGCTGCGAAGCAATGGCCAGTCGCTGCCCGATGGGCTGCCGGCAGTGATCGACGACATTCACGAATGGCTGCAGCAACCGGCCAGTGCCAGTGATTACGCCCGCCTGCGTGCGCGCATCAGCGCAGTGAAGCCGCAGGTGGACCGCGACCTGCAGCACCTGCAGTTGGCCAGCCTGCTGCTGCGGCTGGAAGAGCTGGTGGACCTGTGGCAGGACTGCCGCACGCTGCAGCAGGCGATCGACCACGGCAACGCGCCGCTGGACCGCGTGCACTATCGCATCCGCACCGACCGGGTCGCGGCCGACAGGCACGTCGACTACGGCATGGCGCTGTTCTCGGCGCTCAGCGCCGGCGTGGCGCTGATGGGCTATTGCGTGCTGTGGATCGCGCTGGGCTGGGAAGGCGGTGGCAACGGCGCGATGATGGCTGCGGTGACGGCGGCCTTCTTCGCGGCACAGGATGATCCGGCACCGAGCATGGTCTCGTTCCTGGTGTGGGCGATGGTGGCTTCGCTGGTCGCAGGCGTGTACCTGTTCGGTGTATTCCCCGCCGTTCACGACTTCGGACTGCTGGCACTGGTGCTGGCGGTGGCGTTCCTGCCGCTGGGCCTGCTGCTGCACCACCCCAAGAGTGCGTTGTTTGCGCTGCCGCTGACGGTCAATCTGGCCGCGCTGCTCAGCCTGCAGAACACCTACAGCGCCAACATCCAGACGTTCGTGAACTCGTCAGTGGCGATGTTCATCGGCATCGGCTTTGCGGTGGTGATGACCCGCCTGTTCCGCTCGGTAGGTGCCGAATGGACCGCGCGGCGGCTGGTCCGGCAAGGCTGGACCACCCTGGCGGAAGCGGCCGAAGGCCGCGGACAGCAGGACAGGCAGCGCTTCGCCGCGCGCATGCTCGACCTGCTCGGGCTGCTGGCCCCCCGGCTGGCGGCGACGCCGGAAGGCAGCGACATCGCGTCGGTGGACATGCTCAATGAAGCCCGCATCGGCCTGAACATCCTGCAGCTGCGGCGTGCCCGGCTGGAACTGCCCGACCGCAGCCGCGAGGCCGTTGAGCAGATCCTGCAGGAGATTGCCGCGCACTATCGGCGCCAGGTCGCCGCACGCCGGCCGATCACCGCCGATCAGGCGCTGCGCGAGCGGTTGGATGCCTCGCTGGGGCGGGTCGGCAGCGTGGCGGCCTGCAAGGCACGCGACGAGGCGTTGATGGGCCTGGTGGGCCTGCGCTTCGCCCTGTTCCCGGAGGCGAAAGCGTTGGCGCCGGGGCTGGCGGATGCTGCCGCTCCGTCGCTATAACGCGATCCGCCCGGGGGGGGGGCCCCGCGCGCCCCCCCACCCACCAGCCCGGGCCGGGCCCCCGCCCCCCCGCCCGAAGCCACGCCCCCCCCCGGCAGGCAAAGTGGGAAAAGGAGTT
>NZ_JBRRET010000054.1:0-19631 GCF_056760435.1 Stenotrophomonas sp. STEN008
CATGCGGGAACTCCTGTTGCGACCTGGCTACAGACTAGCGCAACGGTGTGACATCTGCGTGGGGAATGGAACAGGGATACGGGGCCGGCCCACGCTCGGCTGGCCGGGCCGGGGGGGGGGGGGGGGGGGGGGGGGGGGGGGGGGGGCCCCCCCCCCCCCCCCCCCCCCCCCGCCCGGTCAACTGGCGTAGTACAGCTGGTATTCCAGCGGGTGGGTCGCCGCGCGGAACTTGGTCACTTCCTGCATCTTCAGGGCGATGTAGCCGTCGATGAAGTCATCGCTCATCACGCCGCCGGCCTTCAGGAACTCACGGTCCTTGTCCAGCGCTTCCAGCGCCTGGTCCAGCGAGGAGCAGACCTGCGGAATCAGCTTCTCTTCTTCCGGCGGCAGGTCGTACAGGTCCTTGTCGCTCGGTGCGCCCGGGTCGATCTGGTTCTTGATGCCGTCCAGGCCGGCCATCATCAGCGCGGTGAAGGTCAGGTAACCGGACTGGATCGGATCGGGGAAGCGCATTTCGATGCGGCGCGCCTTCGGGTTGGAGACCCACGGAATGCGGCACGACGCCGAACGGTTGCGCGCCGAATAGGCCAGCATCACCGGTGCTTCGAAGCCCGGCACCAGGCGCTTGTAGCTGTTGGTGCCCGAGTTGGCGAAGGCATTGATGGCGCGGGCGTGCTTGAAGATGCCGCCGATGTACCACAGCGCCAGCTGGCTCAGGCCGCCGTAACCGTCGCCGGAGAACAGGTTGGCGCCGCCCTTGGACAGCGACTGGTGCACGTGCATGCCGCTGCCGTTGTCGCCGACGATCGGCTTGGGCATGAAGGTGACGGTCTTGCCGTTGCGGTGCGCGACGTTCTTGATGACGTACTTCATGCGCAGCAGCTCATCGGCCTTCTGCACCAGGGTGCTGAACTTGGTGCCGATCTCGCACTGGCCGGCGGTGGCCACCTCGTGGTGCTGCACTTCCACTTCGATGCCGACCTGTTCCAGCGTCTTGCACATTTCCGCACGCAGGTCGTGCAGGGTGTCGGTCGGCGGCACCGGGAAGTAGCCGCCCTTCACGCCCGGGCGGTAGCCGCTGTTGGCGCCGTCGTACTTCGCGCCGCTGTTCCAGGCGGCTTCTTCCGAGTCGACCTTGAAGAAGGTGTTGCCCATTTCATTGGCGAAACGGACCGAGTCGAAGATGAAGAATTCCGGCTCCGGGCCGAAGAACGCCGATTCGGCGATGCCCGAGGACTTCAGGTAGGCCTCGGCACGCTTGGCGATGCCGCGCGGGCAGCGGCCGTAGGCCTGCATGGTGGCCGGATCGAGGATGTCGCAGCTGATCACCAGAGTGGGATCGGCGTAGAACGGATCGACATAGGCGCTGGACGGATCCGGCAGCAGGACCATGTCCGATTCGTTGATGCCCTTCCAGCCGGCGATCGAGCTGCCATCGAACATCTTGCCTTCTTCGAACAGCGACGCTTCGACGATGCTGACCGGGAAGGTGACATGCTGTTCGACACCGCGCATGTCGACAAAGCGCAGATCGACGAACTCGATCTGGTTGTCCTTGATCAGCTTCTCAACGTTTTCCACGGACATCGGTACGACCTCGGATGGGAATGAATGCCTGCTGAGGTACAGCAATGACCGTGCCAACTTTTTGCGCCCTGCAAGTCCTTGATTTCACACAGCGTGCACTGCGTCAGTGCGGCACAGCCTGCACCAAAGGGGTGCGCAGGCACGCGGATGCACCCCTTTGGTGCGGCATGGATGGTCTATCCTCTCGACCTTCTTCCGCCGCACGCGCCCGCACTGTCCATGTCCGACCTGCTCTCCGCCCTGCTGCTGGGCATCCTCGAAGGCTTGACCGAATTCCTGCCGATCTCCAGTACCGGCCACCTGCTGATCGCCCAGCATTGGCTGGGCGCACGTTCGGATTTCTTCAACATCATCATCCAGGCCGGCGCGATCCTGGCCGTGGTGCTGGTGTTCCGCCAGCGCCTGTGGAGTCTGGCCACCGGCCTGGGACAGCGCGAGAACCGCGACTACGTGTTCAAGCTGGGCGCGGCATTCCTGGTCACCGCCGTGGTCGGGCTGCCGGTGCGCCTGCTCGGCTGGGAACTTCCGGAAACGGTCAGCCCGATCGCCTGGGCGCTGATCATCGGCGGCATCTGGATGCTGCTGGTGGAGCTGTATACCGCGCGCCTGCCCGACCGCGACCAGGTTACCTGGACGGTGGCGATCGGTGTCGGTCTGGCACAGGTGGTGGCCGGCGTGTTCCCCGGCACCTCGCGCTCGGCGTCGGCCATCTTCCTGGCCATGCTGCTGGGCCTGAGCCGTCGCGCAGCCGCCGCCGAGTTCGTGTTCCTGGTCGGCATTCCCACCATGTTCGCCGCCAGCGCCTATGCGTTCCTCGAGCTGGCCAAGAAGGGACAACTGGCCAGCGAGAACTGGGCCGATGTCGGCGTGGCGTTCGTTGCCGCCGTCATCACCGGCTTCATCGTAGTGAAGTGGCTGCTGGGCTACATCAAATCGCACCGCTTCACCGCGTTCGCCCTGTACCGCATCGCGCTGGGTGCCGCACTGCTGCTGTGGTTGCCGTCCGGCACCTGAACAGCGGCGGGGAACGGCAACCCCGTTGCCGGCCCCGCCCCGTTTCCCCCTCGGTTCCCCAAGGAGAATCACCATGAACCGCAAGCTCACCCTGCTCCTCCCGCTGGCCCTGCTGGCCGCCTGCAGCCAGACCCCGGCCCCGGCCGGAACCGGCGGCGACGACGTGGCCCCGGCGGCGACCAAGGCGGCAGACCAGCAGACGCTGGCGCACCTGGACGCGCAGCGCCTGCAGAGCCAGCACTGGCGGCTGCAGAAGGCCACGGCCGCCGACGGCAAGCGCATCGACGCGCTGTTCGCCCGTGAAGACAAGCCGGTCACCCTGGACTTCGTCGATGGCCGCCTGTCGGTCAGCAATACCTGCAACCGCATGAGTGGCGGTTACACCCTGGCCGACGGAAAGCTGAGTGTCAGCGCGATGGCCTCGACGATGATGGCCTGCGCGGACAAGTCGCTGATGGCGCTGGACGAGGCCGTATCCAGCCGCCTGCAGGGCGAACTGAAGGCGGAGCAGGATGCCGCCGGCACGCTGACCCTGACCAGCGCACAGGGCGACACGCTGGTCTTCGCTCCGGAACCCACCGCTGAAACCCGCTATGGCGGCGCCGGCGAAACCGTGTTCCTGGAAGTGGCCGCCCGGACCGAGAAGTGCTCGCACCCGCTGATCCCGGACTACCAGTGCCTGCAGGTCCGCGAGGTGAAGTATGACGACAAGGGCCTCAAGCAGGGCGAGCCGGGCAAGTTCGAGAACTTCTACGGCAACATCGAGGGCTACACCCACGAAGACGGCGTGCGCAACGTCGTGCGGGTGAAGCGCTACGAGGTGAAGAACCCGCCGGCCGATGCGCCGTCGCAGGCGTATGTGCTGGACATGGTGGTCGAGTCGGCCGTCGAGAAGAAGTAAGCATGCAGAAGGGCGGCCGCAGGGCCGCCCTTCTTCATTGCCGCCGGGCGTACTGCCCGGCGCTGCAGAAACACGCTGCGCGGTCAGGCCAGCGCCGGATTCAACGTGTAGGTGCCGTGCAGCGCCGCCTCGGCCAGCACATGGCCATGCATGGCGCGATGGACATCCGCGGCGGTGAAGCGCTCCGGCAACGCCAGCGCGGCCACGTCCAGCGCGAACACACGGAAGAAGTAGCGGTGCAGCCGCTCGTCGTTGAACGGCGGGTACGGGCCGTCGTAGCCCAGGTAATCACCGGCCATGTCCGGATTGCCGGCGAACCAGCCGGTGAAGTCGTTCAGGCCCTGCCGGCTGCCGGCCGGACCGGCCGGTGCGGCCTTGCCCTTGACCACGAAGCCATCGCTGCAGCTGCCCGCGGCGATCTCGTGCACGCTGGCAGGGATGTCGGCCATCACCCAGTGCACGAAGTCGCAGCGCGGCTGGTCGCGTGGCACCGTCATATCACTGCGGCCGACGGTGTCCGGCACGGTCGGCACATCCGGGTCCACGCAGATCAGCACGAACGAGCGGGTGCCCTCGGGCACATCGCTCCAGGCCAGGTGGGGATTGCGGTCCGGCGCGAAACCGGCGGTGTCGCCGGCGGCGAATTCGCGGTCGATCGGTGCGCCGTTGGTCAGGCTGTGGCTGCTCAGTTTCATCGGACGGTCCTCACTCTTCCGGGTAGCCCAGGCGCACCGCGATCGGTGTCAGCTGGGCGAAAGCGGCGCTCATCACGTCGCGGTAGTGGCGCCAGTGGCCCGGCGGGAAGCGCGGCACGCCAAGCTGGGCTGCCACGGGCATGGGGCGCTCGAACAGGCGTCCCAGCAGCTCGGCCATCGCCTGCGCATCATTGCCGATGTGATCGATCCGCAGCAGCACATGCGGGTACAGATCTTCCTCGTTCAGGGTCGCGACCTGGGCCAGCGCACGCGCCAGCCATTCGCCGGCCTCGGCCAGCGAGGTCATCGCCAGCGGCGCGGCAGCGCCATAGGCCACCCAGTCCAGCAGCATGTCGCGCGGATCACGCAGCACGATCAGCAGGCGGCCCTGCGGCAGCTGCGGGCGCAGGGCCCACAGCAGCGCGTTGTCCCACCACAGCAGCCAGTCGATGATCGTGTCGCCCTGCACGCCGCGCGCCGGCAGCTGCTCGCGCCAGCGCTGCACCAGCCGCTCCGGCGTCAGCACGCCGGACGCCAGGTCCTGCAGCGTGTGGTAGTTCTGGAACGCGTCATCCGGCGGGTTGCTGGTGTAGCGATCACTGCGCAGCACCGGGCTGGCAGCGGCCAGGCCGGTCGCCACGCGCTCCACACCCGAACCCGGTGCGCCCCACAGGAAAATCGGCGCCGACGTGTTGGATTCGTCGACACTGCCCTTGTCCGGCCAGCTCGGCGGTGCCTTCGCCTGCGGCGGCAGCGGCAGGCGCTGCGGCGCCTGGTCGGCCTGCAGCGCCAGCCAGGTTGCCAGGGCGGCATCCGGTTGCCCGGCGCGATCCTGGATCTCGCCCAGCCAGGTGCGCAGGTCAGCGCGATGGCCCTCCGCGGCCTGTTCGATCAGCGCCTGCACGCGGGCGACGGCAGCAGCGGGGTCGCGCTGCAGCAGGCCCTCGACAAGGCGGGACTCGGCGCTGACACGGCCCGGCTCGAGGCTGACGATGCGTTCTGCGATGCCTTCAGCCTGTGCGTGCTCACCCGCCATGTCGTGCAGCCGCAGACGCGCCTCCAGGGCGGGCACATGGCCAGGCATCGCTTCGATCCAGCGCTCGACCACGGCAACCGCCGCATCGCTGCCCACCTCTTCCACCGACAGGCGTGCCAGCCACAGGTCATGCAGCTGCGGGTTGTTTTCCAGCGCCGCATCCAGGCGTGCGCGTGCTTCTTCCTCGCGGCCCAGCCGCTGCCACGACATCAGCAGCAGCTGCAGCATCTGCCGGTCTGCCGGCTGCGATTCCAGCAGCGGCAGCAGGTGTTCCAGCGCCTGCAAGGGCTGCCCGCTGCGCAGCGCCAGCTCACCGGCCAGGCGCCGCAGCGATGCGTGGTCCATGCCTGGCTGCTGCAGCGCCACCTGCATGGCCTCGGCGGCGGCCTCGAGATTGCCCTGCCGCAACGCCAGCTGCACGACCAGCCCGTGCAGGGACGACAGCGACGGGTTGAGCTCCAGCACGCGGCGGAAGGCCTGCTCGGCGAATGCCAGCATGTCCTTGCCCAGATAGGCAAAGCCCAGTGCATACAGCACGCGCGGATCATTCGGCTGGGCCTGGTTGGCCTGCGACAGCAGCACCAGCGCGCGATCAGGATCGTCACGGCGCAGGGCGATCATGCCGTCGATGTGCAGCAGATCGGGGTGATCCGGTTCAACGCGCGCGGCCAGGGTCGACAGGCGCTGGGCTTCATCGAAGTCATTACGGCCGATCGCCAGGTGCGCCTGCATCAGGTAGGCGGAAAAGGCGTTCGGATTGAGATCGGTGGTACGCAGCAGCGCCTCGTCGGCGCCCTGGTATTCGCGCAGCGCCAACAGCAGGCCGGCATGCTGCAGATGCAGCTGGGCATCGTCGGGGGCCAGCCGCAGCGCCTGCTGCAGGGCGTCCATTGCGTCGCCGGGCTTGCCCTGCTGCTGCAGCGCAAGCGCCAGCCAGCGGTGGGCCGCGGCCAGGCCGGGTTCGTCACGGGTCCACGCCTGGGCCAGCTGCACGGCCTGGCCGGCCTCGTTCTGGCGCAACGCTTGGATGATCTGGTCTTGCATGGCGGTCCGGTTCAAGGGCAAACCCGCATTGTAGCGGCCTGCGCGCCGGTCCCGGTTCAGGCCTGCAGAACCCGCCGCAGGCGCTGCGCCACCCAGCGCTCGGAGAAGCCGTCACCGCGCCAGTTTTCCAGGAAACCGCAGTGACCGCCCCAGCACGCCGTTTCCAGATGCGCCTGGCGTGGCAGCTGCCAGTCGCGGAATGTCGAATACGGGATCACCGGATCATCCTGTGCCATCAGGATGTCGGCCGGCACCTGCAGCCCGGACAGGCGATCACCGGCAATCGAGTAGCCGTCGAAGTACGCCTGCAGCGAACCGAAGGTGGTATGGCGCTCGACCAGCCATGCGGTCAGCGCGCGGATGTCCAGCTTCAGCACGCGATCGTCGCAATCACTCAACTCGGGGAACAGGTCGCGCTTGCGGCGCAGCGAGACGGTCCACTTGCGGCGGAAATACCAGTCGTACATCGCCGGGCCGTTCTCGATGCTCTCCATGGTCAACGCCGGGTCCAGCACCGGGCACACCGAGGCCACCCGCAGCAGCGGCACGCCGGCTGCCGGCGCACGCAGGGCCAGGCGCAGCACAAAGTTGCCACCCAGCGAGTAGCCAGCGGCGACCAGCGGCAGGTGCGGCCAGCGCTGGGCGACATCGCCCGCGGCATGCACCACTTCGTCGATCAGGTTGGAGTGGAAGATGCCGGGGTTGAGGTGATGGGTGTTGCCATGGTCACGGAAGTTCAGCCGCACCACGTCGAAGCCCTGCTCGAGCATGCGCGCGGCGGCCATGCGCATGTAGCTGGACTCGGCGCTGCCTTCCCAGCCATGCAGCAGCAGTGCGATGCCACGCGGCTCGCGCCCCTCGACGTGGCTGTGCCAGCCCTGCAGGCGCACGCCCTCGCCACCATCGAGGATCATTTCCTCGCTGACTGCGCCGGTGGCGGCCAGCAGCAGCAGGCCGCGCTGCAGGCGCATGCGGCTGGAACTGAGCATCGACTGCAGGTGGGGATTGCGCAGCCAGCGCGGCGGCTGGTAATCGGCCGCAGTCAGCATCGACGCGGATGCGTCGACAGGCGGTGGCGGGACCAGGGCCACCACGGCCTCACTCCCCGCTCATGGCCGCCACGATGCGCGCGCGCGAGGTCTCCGCGATGCGCCGACGGCCTTCCAGATCCTGGGCACCGATCGGTGCCAGGAAGTGCACTTCCGCACGTCGCGCCGGCTCACCGAGCAGGCGCAGGAAATTGGCGAAGAAACTCTCGCCCGGGCCGAAGGCCACGATCGTCTGCGCGTCGCCCTTCGTTCCGTACACCAGCGCCACCGGCTGCACCGGCACACCGGTCTCGACTGCCGCCTGGAAGATCCGGGCGTGGAACGGGCCCACTTCGTGGCCCCCGCGGGTGCGCCCCTCCGGGAACACGCCCACGGCCTTGCCTTCACGCAGGCGATCGGCCATCACCTGCATCACCCCACCGAGCGACTCGGTGTTGCCACGCTGGTGGAAGATGGTCTGGCCGCGCGCGGCCAGCCAGCCGACCACCGGCCAGCCGGCGATCTCGCGCTTGGCGACGAAGCCCATCATGCGCTGGCTGTGCAGGATGCTGATGTCGACCCAGCTGACGTGGTTGGCGACGAACAGCACCGCGCCGGGCAGCGGCTGGCCGAAGCGCACCAGGCGGAAACCGAAGATCCACATCAGGCCGCCCTGCCACGCGTTCACCACTTTGGCACCGAGACGGTCCTGGCCCACGCGCAGGTTCGCCCACGGCGCGAGCATGCCCAGCAGGGTGAGCGGCAGGAACACGAGGATGTGGACCAACAGCAGCGGTACGCGGTACAGGTAACGGCACACACGCGCCACGCCGCCGCGGGGGGCCGGAGTGGGGGAAGTCATCCGCGCACGATACCGGAGGGCTGCCATCGCTGCCAGCTGGTTCAGGCCATAAATCCGCTTGATCGGGGCAATCGGCGGGGAACGCTGGGTTCCGCCGCTGTCGCGGGCCTGGCCAGGGGCTCAGCCGTGGCCGGCAGCCACCACGGCCAGGGTCAGCCGCGAGATGCACACCAGCCGGCCCTGCTCGTCCTCGATGCGGATCTCCCACAGCTGCGTGCTGCGACCCACGTGCAGCGCGCGTGCGGTACCGGTGACGGTGCCCGAACGCACCGCGCGCACATGGTTGGCGTTGATCTCCAGGCCCACGCAGATCTGCTTGCCGGCCTCCACGCACAGATTCCCCGCGCTGCTGCCCAGGGTCTCGGCCAGCACCACCGATGCGCCGCCATGCAGAATTCCGTAGGGCTGGCGGGTGCGCTCGTCCACCGGCATGGTGGCCTGCAGCCAGTCTTCACCGGCAGCGCTGAAGACGATGCCCAGCGACGCGATGGCCGTGTTGCGGCTGAGCGCGTTGAGCTGCTCGAGGGATACGGCTTCGCGGAACACCTGGGTCATGCGGGCACCTTCAGAGGATGGGGACGAGGCCGGCGCCGAACGCGGTCAGCATGCGCACCAGCAGCCACTTCGGTCCGACGTTGACTTCGGGGAAGTCGCCCACGGCAACGTAGCACTGGTGGAAGTCCGGGCTCTGCCGGGGCAGCGGCTGCGGGCAGTCCGGACCCGGCTTGAACTCGTAGTCGGTGGCGTAGCGCCACGGCCAGAAATCGAGGATCGGCAGCGCTTCGGAGGCCTTGCCGACGCTGTAGTTGAGCCCGGACAGCACCGGCGGCTTGGCGCGTGGCGCGACCGTCCAGGAGTTCTGCGGGTGGATGTCGCGCAGGATGCTCTGCGCCAGCTGCTCGGCGAACACCGGATCGTCGATGATCACCGCACCTTCGGTGTTGTAGTTCTCGCTGCGCGGATCGAAGTTGTGGGTGCCGACCACGCCGATGCGGCGGTCGACCACCAGCGACTTCGCGTGCAACCCCATGCGCGCACCCTTGCGGGTCACAGGCAGCGGCTTGTTGACCGCCTTGCTGCCCAGGAACGAAGGCCGCGTCTCGGTGCGCAGCAGACGCGTTTCCACTTCACTGCCGGCGGCGCGGCGGCGCGCCCGCGCATTCTCGTAGGCGCTGCCGGTGCGGGGGCGGAAAACCGCCGGCGCTTCGTCGGCGCCAGTCGTGGCGGCGGCGGCGGCGTCGGTGGCGGTGGACGTACCGCCGCTGCGGGCATTGCTGCCGGCAGCGCTGCCGCCGATCAGCGGATTGCGTCCGCCACTGTCCTGGCCCGGCGGCGCCTCGATCGGGTCCGGCAGCAGGTTGCGGTAGTCGACCGGCGCATCGAGCGGGAACGGCTTGTATTCGAAGATGTTGAAGCCCAGCTCACGCATGTTGCGCCGCTTGTACTTGTACGACAGCGCGTAGACGATCGGGTTGTCGGTGGCCGCCAGGCTGTTGGTGGACACCAGCACGCGCGGCGGCTGCGGACGCTTGCGCAGATCGCGGAACAATGTCTGCGCGGGTTTGGACAGCACCAGGTACGGCGTCTGCAGGATCACTTCGTGCTGCGCGCTGGCGATCAGTGCGTCGAGCTGTGGCTCGGTGACGTGCTGGCTGGCCAGCGGCGCATCGACCTTTTCGCGCCGATGCTTTCGCGGCAGGTCGGCGACGTAGCGCACCGACGCCACCGGCAACGCGGTGTCGACGAAGGAGCGGGTGACGAAGTCCATGTCGTTGGCCTCCGCGCTGACCCGCTGCACCCGCTCGGGACGGCGGAAGGTGGCGGGCGGCAGGGCCGGCACGCCCTCGCGCAGCAGCGTGCGTCCGACGTCGTTCAGGCGTTCGGCCGGCACACTGCGGCGGGCGCGCCAGAACGCATCGAAGTTGGCCGCCATCTCGCGCGCTTCCGGGCCGGCGATCAATACGTCGCGATCGCGGAAGTTGTACTCGCGGTCCCAGTCGTAATAGTCGTCCTGGTAGTTGCGGCCGCCAACCACGCCGATTGCGTCATCAATCACCAGCAGCTTGTTGTGCATGCGCTGGTTGAAGCGGCGGAAACAGCACAGCACGCTGCCGGCATAGTCGAAGTAGTTCAGCCGCGCCTTGCCGAAGGTCGGGTTGTACACCCGCAGCTGGAAGTTCTCGTGGGCGCCGGACAGGGCGCCGAGAATCTGCAGGTCGGAGATGGCCGAGAGCTGGTCGATCAGCAGCCGCACCTTCACTCCCCGCTTCGAGGCGGCGAGCAGTTCATCGATGACCAGCCGGGCACTGTCGTCCTTGTCGAAGATATAGGTCTGCAGATCGATGCTGCGGGTGGCACTGCGCAACAGGTTCAGGCGCGCGACCAGCGCGCCCTCCCCCTCGTCCAGCAGGGTGGCGTAATGACGGGGACGGGTTTCGGTGGACTCGCTGAATGCGCGGCCGGCGAGCGCGCGCAGCGGCGACTCCTGCGCGCAGCGGTCGGCACGCTGGCACTCGACCTCGGTGGAGCGCGCCTGCACGGCAATCGCTTCGGCACGGTCGCGCTCGGCGTGCGACAGCGACGCACAGCCACTGCCAAGCAACACCGTTGCCAGCGCCAGCACCCGCAGCAGCAGATTCACGGTTTCGGCGCCTCGCTCAGGCGCGCTCGCAATACGAAGGTCACTCGGTCACTCAAGGCAAGCTGCCAGCTGTCCATGCCATACCGGCCTCGTTGCACGGTACCGCGGCTGACGACGTCGCAATCATAGCCGGGTCGGGCGCACTGCGCCTTCTCGACCCGCAGCGATTCAGGATGGCTGACCCCGCGCAGGGTCAGACGGCCTTCGATGTCGCCGCCTTCGGCCACCGTGTCGGGCCAGTAGGGCAGCGAATCGAACTCCACCATGGGGTGCCGCCCGGCGTCGAAGAACTCCTCGCCCCGCATCCAGCCGGTGTAGCGGGCCTTGCCGGGAATCTCCACCGAACGGGTGAACATCTTCAGGTGCACCTGGTGGCGGCCGTCGGAGAGCACCTCGATGCGCCCCTCGAACTGCGGGAACACCCCCTCGATGCGCTGCCCGAAGCGGGTGCGTACTTCGAAGCCGATGCGCGAATGCTGGGTGTCGAGCAGCAGCACGCGGGGGCCATCGGCGCGCACCGGAGGCAACGTGGTTGGCTGGGGCACGCCCGCCCAGGCCGGGGCGAGTGCCAGCAGCAGGGGCAACAGGCAGCGGCCGGGCCACCGCAGGCTCATCGGCTCACGGCCACCAGAAGGCGTTCAGGCTGGCCACGCCCGGCTCGATCGCCGCTTCGCGCGGGAAGCCGAGCACCGCGATGCCGGCCGGCGGCATGCCGCGGTAATCGCTGCTGCTGCCTTCGGTCATCAGGGCCACCAGCCGTTCCAGGCCGGGGTTGTGGCCCACGACCAGCACGCGGTCGAGATCGCGGCGTTCATCCACCAGTGCCGCCAGGGTGCCCGGGGTGGCTTCGTAGATGCGGTCTTCCAGGCGCTTTTCGACATAGCCGATGGCCGCCATCACCGCTTCCAGGGTTTCGCGGGTCCGCCGCGAAGGCGAGCACAGCACGCAATCCGGCAGCAGCTTGTTCTCCTTCAGCCAGCGGCCGGCGGCTTCGGCTTCGGCAAGCCCGACCGGCGACAGGGGCCGGTCGAGGTCGGCCTGGCCCGGGGTGGCCGGTTCGGCGTGGGCATGGCGCAGCAGGATCAGTTCACGCATCGCGGATATCCATGGAATCGGGGAGTGGAGCAAGGGCCCAGGCGTGAACGGTCACAGCTTCAGCCAGGACAGCAGAGGTTCCCAGTCGGCCTGGTGCTCGCGCACCTGGGCGGAGCGATAGTCGAACAGGCTGCGGCCCAGGCCGGTCATGACCACGTAGCTCTGGCTGTCGCGCAGCTGTGCGACCACCGGGTACGGCCATTCGGCCAGCATCTGCAGCGCCTGCTGCGAGGTCTGGGTCCAGGGCTTGGTGCGGTTGAGCACCAGCCCCACCGGCAGCTTGCGGCTGTGCACGCGCGGCACCTGGGCCAGGCTGTTGAGGAAGCCGACGATGGCTTCGATGTCCAGCGCCGAGGGCAGCACCGGCACCACCACCGCATCGGCGGCATCAAGGAAATGGGGGATATCGTCGGCCAACGCGCCGGCAGGCGCATCGATGATGACGGTCTCGGTGCCATCGGGCAGCTTCTGGGCCCATTGCTTCTTCCGGTACACGTCGATCGGCAGCACCGCGCTTTCCAGGCCGGCGCGGCGCTGTGCCCAGCGGGTGCTGGAGCCCTGCGGGTCGGCATCGGCGATCACCGTGGCCTTGCCCTGCAATGCCGCGTACGCGGCCAGGTGGGTGGCGACGGTGGTCTTGCCCACCCCGCCCTTGGAACCGGCCACCAGGATCGTCTTCATGCCAGCCTCGCTTCCGGGTACGTGCCCCGAGCGTACACCGGCGATGGTGACGGGAGGTAGAGCCGCGCTGAACCTGTCGGCATCGGCTTTGCTATGGTGACGCCCCCGAAGGATCGAACCCGCATGAGCGAACTGCAGGACCTGAGCGCGCTGATCCGCGCCAATACCCCCCTGATCGTGGTGGAGACCCAGGACGAGGGCCGCATCGTCGAGTTGTTCCGGCAGACACTGATGCATGTATGGCGGGCCCTGCACCGCTGGTCGATCACCGAGGGCCTGCGCCGCATCGATCTGGACAGCGAGGATGCGCCGGTCGGACCGCCCGATGCCAGCGCGGCGCTGCAGATGATCCGCCAGGCCGACCAGCGCGGGGTGTACCTGCTGCTCGATTTCCATCCCTATCTGGGCTATGCCAGCCACCAGCGCGCGCTGCGCGACCTGATCCAGCGCCGCCACAGCGAACCCCATGTGCTGGTGCTGATCGGCGCCAAGGTCGAGCTGCCGGCCGAACTGGAAGCCCTGGCGGTGCGCTTCAACCCGCGCCTGCCCGACGCCAATGCGCTGCTGAAGATGCTGCGCGAAGAGGCCGATGCCTATGCACGCGAGCACGGTGGCCGCCGCGTGGAGGTCGACAGCGAGGCGGTGAAGAAGATCCTGAAGAACCTGCAGGGCCTGAGCCTGGTCGACGCCCGGCGCATCGCCCGGCAGCTCATCTACGCCGACGGTGCGCTGCGCGACGACGACCTGCCGCAGCTGGCGCGGCTGAAGTTCGAGCTGCTCAACCGCAGCGGCCACCTGTTCTTCGAGCATGACAGCGCGCGCTTCGGCGACGTGGCCGGCGCCAACCGGCTCAAGCGCTGGATCAACCAGCGCCGTGTCGCGTTCATCGCCGGCTCGGCACCGGCAGGGCTGGATCCACCGCGCGGCATGCTGTTGCTGGGCGTGCAGGGCTGCGGCAAGTCGATGCTGGCCAAGGCCACCGCCGCCGGGTTCGGCGTACCGCTGCTGCGCCTGGACGTGGGCGCGCTGTACAACAAGTACCACGGCGAGACCGAGTCCAACCTGCGCCAGGCCCTGGCCTCGGCCGAGCAGCTGGCGCCCTGCGTGCTGTGGATGGACGAGATCGAGAAGGGCCTGGCCAGTGGTGGCGACGACGGTGGGGTATCGCGCCGCGTGCTTGGCTACCTGCTGACCTGGATGGCCGAACGCAAGGCGCCGGTGTTCATCGTCGCTACCGCCAACCAGGTGCATGAGCTGCCCGCGGAGCTGCTGCGCAAGGGACGCTTCGACGAGATCTTCTTCGTCGACCTGCCCTCGCCCGAGGTGCGGGTGGAACTGCTGCGCCTGCACCTGGGGCGACGCCAGCTCACTGCGGACGACTTCGCGCTGCCGGCGCTTGCCGCAGCGTCCAACGGGTTCTCCGGTGCGGAGATCGAGCAGGCCATCGTGGCCGGGCTGTATGCGGCCCATGCCGAGAACCGGCCGCTGGATACTGAAACGCTGATGGGCGAGATCCGGGCGACACGGCCCTTGTCGGTGCTGATGGCCGAGCAGGTGGCGGCGTTGCGCGAGTGGGCGTCCGGTCGCACGGTGTCTGCGGACGACTGAGCGGTCTGCCACCCGCGGCGCAGGCTGTTGCCCTCTGCAGGTGCCGGGTGCACCCCGGCACCACACCTGCCCTCAGGGCCAGGCCGGCGGCGCGGCAGCCCAGGCCTGCTGTACTTCGGCCAGCGACGCGCGCTCGTCCTCGCGCCACTGCGGCAGCAGCTGCGCGTAGCGGCTGCTGTCGCTCCACTGCGACGGTTCGGTGCGCACGGCAGCGGCGTACCACTGCACTGCCTGCTCCTTCTGCCCCAGGCGCCACAGTGCCAACGCGTAGCTTGGCGGCAACCAGCTCGGCTTGCTGAGCGTACTGCCGGCGGCGGCCTGCCACTGCTCCAGCGCGGCCTCCGGCTGCCCCTGCCGCAGCAGGTCCCAACCATAGTTCCAGCGTACGCCGCGACCGACGCTGCTCTGCACCGGGGCATCCTTCAATGCTTCGCGGTACAGCTGCTCGCCAAGCTCGGTACGGCCCTGCGCGATCGCCACCGAGGCCAGCTGCACGGTCGCTTCCACCACGCGCCGGCCACGCTCGCGCTGCTTGAGCAGCTGCGCCACCAGGGCATCGCCCTGCGACTGCTGCACGACCACCATCGGCGCAGCCGCGGCATCGTTGTCGAAATAGAACTCCTGTGGTGCCGGCAATACCGGCGCCGCCCACGCGGAGGCCGCCCCCGAGACCAGCAGGATGCCGGTCAGGATCTTTACTGCCACTGACATTCCTTCTTCCCCCGGGCTGCGACCGCAGCCCCTCTCTCTCCTCCCGATCCTAACCGCAGCATGGCCGCCGGCGCGAGTGCCGGGGCCTGCGCGGCCTCACTGCTACAATTCGCGCCTTCCCCGTCGCGTGCCTGCACGCGGCCGGTGCCAGCCGATCCTGACCGGGCCAGCCATGACCAGTACCGCGCAACTCACCTCGCCCTCTTCCGCCGACCTGATCGACCGTGATTACACGCTCGATCACAAGTACACCCGCAACGAGGGACGGATCTACCTGAGCGGGGTGCAGGCGCTGGTGCGGCTGCCGCTGATGCAGCGGCTGCGGGATGCCGCCGAAGGCATCGACAGCGCGGGGTTCATCAGCGGCTACCGCGGCAGCCCTCTGGGCGGCTTCGATCTGGAGCTGTGGCGCGCCCGCACGCACCTGGAGGCCGCGCGGGTGAAGTTCACCCCGGGCCTGAACGAGGACCTGGGCGCCACCATGGTCTGGGGCACCCAGCAGACCAACCTGTTCCCCGGCGCCAACGTACAGGGCGTGTTCGGCATGTGGTACGGCAAGGGCCCGGGCGTGGACCGCTGCGGCGACGTCTTCAAGCACGCCAATGCGGCAGGCACGTCCCGTCATGGCGGCGTGCTGGCGCTGGCGGCCGATGACCATGCGTGCCGCAGCTCCACCCTGCCGCACGGCAGCGAGGATGAATTCGTCAGCGCGATGATGCCGGTGCTGAATCCGGCGGGCGTGCAGGACATTCTCGACATGGGCCTGCTCGGCTGGGCGATGAGCCGGTATACCGGGCGCTGGGTCGGCTTCAAGACCATCGCCGAGACGGTGGAATCGTCGGCATCGGTCGACGTGGATCCGCTGGCGCGTCGCATCGTGCTGCCGGACGACTTCCCGATGCCGGCCGGCGGCCTCAACATCCGTTGGCCGGACCCGCCGCTGGACCAGGAGATGCGCCTGCACCGCTATGCCGTGAAGGCGGCGCAGGCCTTCGCCCGCGCCAACGGCATCGACCGGGTGGTGATGGACGCGCCGCGTGCACGGCTGGGCATCGTCACCACCGGCAAGAGCTACCTGGATGTGCTGCAGGCACTGGAGTACCTGGGCCTGGACGAGGCCGCCTGCGCCGACATCGGCATCCGCGTCTACAAGGTCGGCATGACCTGGCCGCTGGAGCCGGAAGGCATCGCCCGCTTCGCGCAGGGCCTGGACGACATCATCGTGGTGGAGGAGAAGCGCGCCTTCATCGAGCGGCAGATGAAGGAGCAGTTCTTCAACTGGCCGGCCGGCTGGGGCCCGCGCCCGTCCATCGTCGGCAAGTACGACGAAGCCGGTGAATGGATCCTGCCGTCCACCGGCGAGCTGACCCCAGCCACCATCGCCGGCGTGATCGGCCGGCGCATCCAGCGGTTCTTCAACAACGAGTCGATCGAACAGCGCCTGCAGTGGATGCAGCAGAAGGAGGCCGAGCTCGCGTTGCCGCGCGCCAGCTTCCCGCGCGTACCGCACTACTGCTCGGGCTGCCCGCACAACACCTCCACCACGGTGCCGGACGGTTCACGTGCGTTGGCCGGCATCGGTTGCCATTACATGGTGACCTGGATGGACCGCAGCACCGACACGTTCACCCACATGGGTGGCGAAGGCGTGACCTGGGCAGGGCAGGCGCCGTTCACCGATACCCCGCACGTGTTCCAGAATCTGGGCGACGGCACCTATTTCCACAGCGGCTCGCTGGCGATCCGCCAGGCGATCGCGGCCGGCGTCAACATCACCTACAAGATCCTCTACAACGATGCGGTGGCGATGACCGGTGGCCAGCCGGTGGATGGCCCGCTCAACGTGCCGGATATCGCCCGGCAGATGCGCGCCGAAGGCATCCACACCATCGTGGTGCTGTCCGACGACATCGCCAAGTGGACCCGCCAGCGCGAGCATTTCCCCAGTGACGTCGAGTTCCACGACCGCAGCGCGCTGGACGAGGTGCAGAAGCGCCTGCGCGAGGTGAAGGGGGTCTCGATCCTGATCTACGAACAGACCTGCGCCACCGAGAAGCGGCGGCGCCGCAAGCGCGGCAAGCTGGAAGATCCGGCCAAGCGCGTGATGATCAACTCGCTGGTCTGCGAGGGCTGCGGCGATTGTGGCAAGAAGAGCTTCTGTGTATCGGTGCTGCCGAAGGAAACCGAGTTCGGGCGCAAGCGCGAGATCGACCAGTCCAACTGCAACAAGGACTACTCGTGCGTGAATGGCTTCTGCCCGAGTTTCGTCACGGTGCATGGCGGGAAGCCGCGAAAGGGCAGCCGGCGCGATGCATCGTCCCTGCTGGACAACCTGCCGGCGCCGACGGTGCGCGGCAGCCTGGAGCAGCCCTGGAACATCCTCATCACCGGCGTGGGCGGTACCGGCGTGGTCACCATCGGCGCGTTGCTGGGCATGGCCGGCCACCTGGAGGGCAAGGGCGCCACGGTGCTCGACCAGACCGGCCTGGCGCAGAAGGGCGGCGCGGTGACCACCCACATCCGCATCGCACGCCGGCCGGAGGACATCCACGCCGTGCGCATCGCCGCCGGTGAGGCCGACCTCGTACTGGGCTGCGACATGGTGGTGGTCAACGATTACTGGGCACTGTCGAAGGTGCGCGCAGGCCGCTCGCAGGTCGTGCTCAACACCTACGAAGCGATGCCGGGCACGTTCACCACCCGTCCCGACATGCAGTTCCCGGCGGCCGACATCATCGCCGGCGTGCGCGTGGCGCTGGGCGGCGATGAGCCGCTGCTGCTCGATGCCACCCAGCTGGCCACGGCGCTGCTGGGCGATGCGATCGCCGCGAACCTGTTCATCCTCGGCTACGCCTGGCAGCAGGGCCTGGTGCCGCTGTCGTTCGAATCGCTGATGCGTGCCATCGAGCTCAACGGCGCGGCGGTGGCGATGAACCAGCAGGCCTTCGCCTGGGGCCGGCTGGCGGCGATCGATCCGCAGGCCGTGCAGGAGGCCGCCGGCCTGGTGCGCAACCGCCATACCGATACCGAATCCACGCCCGGCCCGCTGCATCCGCTGCCACCGGGCGAGTGGGAAGGCAACGAGTGGGGTGCCACCGCTGCGCCACGCAACACTGGCGACGAACGCGAACTGCGTGGCCTGCCCTCGCATGGCGGCGAGGTTGCCTTCCTGCCGCTGGACGACGCGCGCCTGTCGCGCTCGCTGGATGAAATGATCGAACGCCGCGCCGCGTTCCTGGTCGACTACCAGGACGCCGCCTACGCCGATCGCTACCGCAGCGTGGTCGAACGCGTGCGCGCCGCCGAACGCGAGCGCATCGGCGGCTCGACCGCGCTGACCGAGACCGTGGCCCGCTATCTGTTCAAGCTGATGGCCTACAAGGACGAATACGAAGTCGCCCGCCTGTACACCAGCGGTGATTTCCAGCGCCGGCTGCAGCAGCAGTTCGAGGGTGACTACCAGCTGCGCTTCCATCTGGCGCCGCCGCTGTTCGCGAAGAAGGATGAACAGGGCCGGCTGCAGAAGAAGGAGTACGGTCCGTGGATGTTCAAGGCGTTCGGCCTGCTGGCGAAGCTGAAGTTCCTGCGGGGCGGTGCCTTCGATGTGTTCGGCCGCACTGCCGAGCGCCGCATGGAGCGCAAGCTGATCGGCGACTACGAAGCCACCGTGCAGCTGCTGCTGGACGGGCTGGATGACGGTCGCCTGGCGTTGGCCGTGGAGATCGCCAGCATCCCCGAGCACATCCGCGGCTTCGGCCACGTCAAGGAAGCGCATGTGGAGAGCGCCAAGGCGCGGGAAGCTGCGCTGCTGGCGCAGTGGCGCAACCCGAAGGCGCTGCATATCGTGCAGGTGGCTTGAGCCGGAGGAGCACCGGCCACCGTCAGCCGCGGCGGTTGCCTAGCCCAACCGCCACACCAACAGGCGGTTGTTGGCCGGCATCCCCACATCGCGCAGGCGGGTGAAGCCGCTTTCCGCGGCCAGCGCCTGCACGGCCTCCGCATCGCGGACGCCGCTGCGCGGATCCCGCGCCTTCAGCCACTCATCGAACCGCGCATTGCTGTCACTGGTGTAGCGGCCGCCGTAGTTGAAGGGGCCATACACCGCCAGCAGTGCGCCATGTCGCAGCACCGACGGCAACGCGGCAAACAGCGCCTGCACGTGCTCCCAGCTCATGATGTGCAGCGTATTGGCACTGAATGCGGCGTCGAACAGACTGCCCTCGGGCACCGGCAGCCCTGCTGCCGGTGGCAGTTCAACCTGCAGCGCCACCGGCGGCAGCAGGTTCAGCAGTGCCGCCTCGGCGCGCCACGCCTCGATACCCGGCAGATGGTCCGGGTGATCACTGGGCTGCCAGCGCAGCCAGGGCCAGCGTTCGGCGAAGAACACGGCGTGCTGGCCGGTGCCGCTGCCGATCTCCAGTACCCGGTGGCGGTCGCCCATCCACGGATCGAGCGCGGCAGCGATCGGTTCGCGGTTGCGTTCGCAGGCTTCTGAATACGGCTTGCTCGACATCGGGACGGCATCCGGACGGGGTCGGGCCATTGTGCACGAGGGAGGGTGTCCGGCAGGGCTGCGCCCTGCACCCACCGAAGCAACATCAACGTCAAAAGCGGACTATCCGTGGGTTGGCGGGGTGGGTCCGGTTGCGGGGGACGGCGTGAATACGTCCCTGTAGCCTCGGTCGCGCCATCCATGGCGCTCACGCCCCCGCAACCGGACCCACCCCG
>NZ_JBRRET010000055.1:0-19584 GCF_056760435.1 Stenotrophomonas sp. STEN008
CCGCGCGCCCCCCGCCCCCGCGCCCGGCGCGCCGCGCCCGCCCCCCCCCCCCCCCCCCCCCGGCCCCCCCCCCCGCCGCTACCATCGCTGTGGGTGTGCGCGTCGTCACCCATGGCAAACACGCCGGGCCTGACCCGGCGCTACCATCGGGGTTCGTGATCCGATGGAGCCCGACCATGCGCAAGAGTGCTTTCCTTGCCCCCGCGCTGCTGCTGGCAGCCTGTGCCCAACCGGCGCCGCCGACCGCACCGGAGGCAACGCCCGCTGCTGCACCGCCGGCCGAACCCGTGCAGACAGCACCGGCAGCACCTGCGGCACCCACGAGCGAACAGACCGAAGATGCGCGCGCGCGCATCGAGACACTGCTCGGTGATGCGGCGCAGTACGAGAAGGTCTTCGATGCCTTCAGAACGGCGGTGGTCGGCGGTGATCGCGCGGCGGTCGTCGAGGAAATACGTTTCCCGTTGAACATCAGCGGCGGAAAGACGATCGCCGGACCGGGCGAATTTCAGCGCAGCTACGAGAAGATCATCACGCCGGCCGTGGTCAAGGCGGTGTCCGCACAGGATTTCGGCAAGGTGTTCGTCAACCAGCAGGGCGTGATGATCGGCGATGGCCAGGTGTGGTTGAGCGGCCAGTGCCTTGATGCGGCCTGCACCCGGACCGAAGTGAAGGTCATCACCATCCAGTGAGCGTGCGGGGTGACGGGCTCTGGCCCGCCACCCTGCGTTACCTGATCAGGTCTTCGGCGTGAGCTTGAGCAGGCGCGCCTTGCTGCCATCTTCAAGCAGCCACAGCGCGCCATCGGGCCCCTGTTCCACTTCACGGATGCGCTCACCCATGTTGAAACGTTCCGCCTCGCGCGCGTTGTCGCCCTCGAAGGCTACGCGCACCAGTGATGTGGAGGACAGGCCGCCGATGAAGCCGCTGCCCTTCCACTGCGGGAACAGGGTGCCGCTGTAGATGACGAAGCCCGCAGGCGAGATGACCGGCGTCCAGGTCACCTTCGGCGCGGCGAACTCCGGGCGCGTGTCGTGGTCGGGAATCGGCCGGCCGTCGTAGTGGTCGCCGTTGGAGACCACCGGGTAGCCGTAATTGGCGCCCCGCACGATCAGGTTCAGTTCGTCTCCGCCCGCCGGCCCCATCTCATGCGCCCACAGCTTGCCGTTGGCATCGAAGACCATGCCCAGGATGTTGCGATGGCCCAGCGACCACACCTGTGCAGCCACGCCGCCCTGTGACGCGAACGGATTGTCCACCGGCAGGCTGCCATCGTCGTTGAGGCGGATGATCTTGCCGAGGTTGCCGCCCATGTCCTGCGCGGGGTCGAACTTCTGCCGTTCGCTGGAGCTGATCCAGAGCTTGCCGTCCGGACCGAACACCAGGCGATGGCCGTAGTGGCCCTGCCCGCTGACCTTCGGTGTCTGTCGCCAGATCACCTTCAGATCCTTGAGCTGGCCACCGCCGTCGGCGTCCAGGGCGAGCGTGGCGCGGGCCACCGCGGCGCCGCGGGTATCCAGCGTGCCTTCCTCGGCATAGCTGAGGTAGATCACCTGGTTGCGGGCAAAGTCCGGGTGCAGGATGACGTCGCCGAAGCCGCCCTGGCCACCATAGGCGACCTTCGGTACGCCGGTGATCTCATGCTTCTGGCCGCTGGCCACGTCCAGGTGCTGCAGCTTGCCGCGCTTTTCGGTGACCAGCAGACTGCCATCGGGCAGGAAGGTCATTGCCCACGGTTGATCGAAACGGCTGACTTCCGTGGCGGTGAACGGCCGCTGGTCGGTTGCGGCCGCAGCCGCAGCGGGCGCAGCAGCGGTGGCGGCAGTACCGGCAGTGCCGGATGCAGGATCGGCGGCGTTGCAGGCAGTGGTGGCGAGAATCGGCGCCAGGCCGAGGGCAAGCAGCAGGGGCGTGCGGGTCATGGGAATCTCCAGGGCGGGGATGCGGATGGCCAAGCGTTCCCTTGTATACCACTGCGGGTGTGACCGTCGTGGCCCGAAGGTCCTGCTACCCCCTGTGCGACGTGGGGCGGATCGTCTAGGGTGGGCACGCCCGGGCAATGCATGCCCGTCTGTCTGCCAAGGATCTGCAATGCACACTGTTCCGACCCACAAGCCGTCTCCCGCCTTCGTCGCCGCTTCCTGGGTGGCGCTGCTGCTTGGCGCGGTGGCTTATCTGATCGGCCTGTTCAACGCCGAAATGGCCCTGAACGAGAAGGGCTACTACCTGGCGTTGCTGCTGTACGGCCTGTTTGCGGCGGTATCGCTGCAGAAGAGCGTGCGCGACCGCGTGGAGGGCATCCCGGTCAGCGGCCTGTACTACGCGCTGTGCTGGTTCGCCCTGCTGTCGGCGCTGCTGCTGTTGCTGGTGGGCCTGTGGAATGCCACGTTGCTGTTGAGCGAGAAGGGCTTCTACGCCATGGCCTTCGCACTTGCGCTGTTCGGCGCGGTCGCGGTGCAGAAGAACACCCGCGACCTGATCGCCGCCAACGGCGGCAATGCACGCGGTCAGGCCGTGCCGCCGCTGCCGGAACAGGACTGACGCCCGGATTGCGCAGAGCCGGGACCATGCCCGGCTCTGCCGCAGTGCCGAAGGGCAGCCGGGCATGGCCCGGCCGCAGCGCGGCGTGCCCTCAGGTGCCGCGCGGTACGCCCCGGTCCAGGCGCTGGTCCAGGTTGACCGCTTCTTCCCAGCCGCGGCGGACGGCGTTGCGGGCCTGCGCCCACTCCAGCCGGCTCTTGCCGCGCTCGCTCGCCCAGCGCGACTCGAGTTCGGCTTCCACCTCTTCGTACGCGCGGATCATGTCCTGCGCACGGGCAGCGTGGCCGATGCGATAGGCCGGCTCGTAGTCCTCGAAGAACAGCTGGTTGTCGTAATAGGGTTCAGCGGTGTAACGCTCGCGCCAGAAGTCGGAAACGGCCTGGCGCGGTGCGCTGTCATCCGGCACGCGGCCGGGGATCTGGTACTCGGGGCTCATCGATCGGGCTCCGTGGTGGATGAGCTTCGATCATGCCGCCATGGCGGTTAACGGTCCGGTCCGCTCGCGTGAAGGGAAGGTGTCCTCCATCCGCGCCGTCGCTGCCGATCATCAGGCGCCTACGTCCTTGCGCGGCAGTTTGTAGATCACTGCGCCGATGGCGAAGGCGACCAGTGCGGCGGCGATGTTCTGCCAGCTGGCACTGGCGAACAGGGCCAGGCAGAGCAGCAGGGCCAGGACCGGAATCAGCGGCCCGCCCGGCAGCTTCAGTGCGCCCGGCCGGTCGGCGTAGCGCTTGGCCAGCACCAGCACGGCCGCCGCGGTTCCGATATAGGCGAACAGTCGCGTGGTCATCGACAGCAGCGCCAACTGCACGAACGAACCGGACAGCGCCAGGCCGAGGGCGATCAGCCCCTGGCAGAAGATCGCGGCAGCCGGTGTGCGGAAGCGCGGATGGACCTGCGCGAGGATCTTCGGCCCGTAGCCATCGCGGGCAAGCGCGAACAGGAAGCGCGGGCCCATCATCATCGTATTGCTGTTGGTGCCGAGGATGGAGATGGTCGCACCGACGGTCAGGATCAACGCCAGTGCCTCACCGCCGAATCCGGCTGCGGCATCGGCCAGCGGTGTCGGCGACGACGCAAGCCCGGCCAGGGTGCCCTGCGCCACCACCTGCACCGCGCCGTAGATGACGGTGACGGTGATGATCATGGTGATCAACGCGAATGGAATGTCGCGACGGGGGTTGCGGTACTCGCCGGCTGCCGCCGGGATGTTCTCGAAACCAGCGTAGGCATACAGCAGCAACAATGCGGCCTCACCCATGCGCTGCAGGTCGTGCGGGTCCGGGCGCTGGCCGGAGAACGCCAGCTGCGGATCGATGTAGAACGCGCCGATGGCCACGAACAGCAGCAGCGGCAGCATCTTGCCGATCACCAGCACGATGCCGGTGCGGGCCGCCGAGCGCACGCCGATGATGTTCACGCCGGTCAGGAAACCCAGCGACAGCACGATCACGGCAAGGCGACCCGTGCCGGCCCCGGCCCAGGGCCAGAAGCGCGCGACCGCATCGGCCAGCGCATTGCTGAGTGCGGCCGCCGAGCTGATACGGGTCAGCCAGATCATCCAGCCGATCTCGAAGCCGGCGAAGCGGCCAAAGGCTTCGCGGGCATACAGATAGCTGCCGCCGGGTTCATCGAAGTAACTGGCGGCCTGCGCGTAGCACAGCACCAGCAGGGCCACCACGATGCCGGCGGCGACCACGCCCCACAGGCTGAAGGGGCCCAGCAGGGCGACGGTGGCCGCCGGCAGCAGATAGATGCCGCTGCCGATCACGTCGTTGATCGACAGGCCGACGATCTGCCAGCGGCTGACCGCGCGCTGCAGCTGCGGTTCGTCCGGGGCGCTCAACGCAACGCTCCGGTCAGGGCCGGCAGCTGCCACGGCCCCTGCAGGTTGTCGTACTCCGTCTTGGGCAGCAGGACGAAGACCGCGCGCGTGTCCGGCTTCAGCCAGGCCAGCAGGGCCGTCATGTGGCGCGGCTCCATTGCCGTACAGCCGGCCGTGGCCTCGCCCGGTTTGCGCCAGAGGTGGGCGAAGATGCAACTGCCCTTGCCCGGCCTGCGGCTGCTGTTGTGCTCGATCACGAAGCCCTCGCGGTAGCGAACATCGCCCTTGTTGTGCAGGTCCAGCCGCATCGGTTCGGTGGAGCCTTCTACTGCGGCGGTACCTACGTCCGCCGCATCGACGATGCGGTTGTAGTAGCGCGAGGCGGGTACATCCATGCAGTAGTGGCTGGCCGTCATCGGCAGATACGGCATCGCGCTGGCGATCGTCGGCGCGTAGCCGAACGCGGGGCCGATATCGAAGACGCCGGCCGGACTGCGCCCGTCGCCTTCCGTCTTCTGCGGCCCCTGGTTGTGCAGCGACTCACGGCCCACGCCCCACGCGCTGCCCTCACGCCCCACGGCCACGGTGAAGGCCGGGCCGTGCGGGCGCCACGTGTCGTCGCTGCTCCTACGCTCATAGGCCTGCAGCCGGCCCTGGGTGGCATCCCAGCTGTCGGTGACCACCACGATGGCCTGCAGACTGCGCGCCATCGGCGGCAGCGGGGTGAGCGCGCCGGCCGGCAGCGCGGTGGCCAGAGCGGTGACAGCGAGGGCGGTACGCAGCAGCGGCAGCATCGTGGACTCCAGTGAACCAGGGGTCGATCAGGCGTCGATCAGGTGTTCGATCCGTTCCAGGTTCACCCCGAGCTGGCGGTGGCGGTCCGGGTTGGCATGGCACAAAAGCACGAAGACGAAGTCGAGCAGGGACTGCAGTGAAGCACGGTACAGCAGCTGCGCCACGTGCGGTGCGGGGTCATGGGCGCAGACCACCAGTGACTGGTCGGCATGTGCGCGCAGTGGGTTGGCGGTGTGGCGGGTGATCGACACCACCTTCCCGCCCACGTCCTGGAACTGCCGCGACAGCTGGAACAGCTGCGGCAGCTTGCCGAACTCGGAGAACACCAGCATGGCATCACCGGCCCGCGCCGCTGACAGGTTGGCCATCATCAGGATCGGATCGGCATGGTGCACGGTCAGCATGCCCAGCAGCGACAGTCGCATGGCGAACTCGCGCGCGTACAGGCCGTCATCGCCAAGGCCGTACACGAACACTTTGGGCGCCCTGTCGAGCAGTCGCACGATGGCCTCCACATCAGCCTGCGCATTGGCCAGGCTGGTCTCTTCCTCGGCGGCTGCCCGGCTCAGGCGCAGGCGCCCGGCGATGTCGGCGTAGTCATCGGCGCTCGGCGACGGCGGGCGTGCCTGCGGATCGTGGCCGGCGCGCGCCACGTCCTGGCCGATCGAGTACTTCAGGTCCGGGTAACCCTTGAAGCCCAGCTTCTGGCTGAACTTCACCACGCTGGACTGGCTGATGCCCAGCGCGCTGGCCAGCTGCTGCGACGAGTAGTCGCGCAGCAGGTGCGCGTTGTCGAGGATGAAGTCGGCGATGCGGCGTTCGATGGCCGACATCTGCCCGCGCTCGGAGCGGATTTTCACCAGGGGTGGCATGGGGCTCAGCGTGGGTCCGGTTGCAGGAAGGGTAAGCGGGATCAACGGTCGGCGGTAGCGCCCGTGCAGCGGCCTACCAGCGCGGCGGCGTGATCATCTCCAGCCCGCGCACCTCGGTGATTCCCAGCCCCGGCGCATCGCTGATGGTGATCTCCGACTCGTTGAAGTTGACCCCGCCGCTGACCGGGTCGAACTGGCCCAGCGAAGGGCCGTCCAGGTCGACCTTGGTGATCACATCACTCCTGGCCACGGCCAGGTGCACGGCCGCGGCCACGCTGATGCTCGATTCGATCATGCAGCCGATCATGCACGGCACGCCGTAGATGCCGGCGATGTCGGCGATGCGGATGGCATTGGACAGGCCACCGGTCTTCATCAGCTTGATGTTGATGATGTCCGCCGCGCGCTGCTGGATCAGGTCCATCACCTGGCTGGGACTGAACACGCTCTCATCGGCCATGACGGGCGTGTTGACCCGGTCGGTCACGTACTTCAGGCCACTGATGTCGGCGGCCTTCACCGGCTGCTCCAGCAGCTCCAGCACCACGCCGGCATCCTCCAGCGTGCGCATCGCGTGCACCGCCTGCTTGGCGGTCCAGCCCTGGTTGGCGTCCAGGCGCAGCAGGGCGCGGCCTTCAACCGCCGCGTGGATCGCCTTGACCCGCTCGATGTCCAGGCCGATGTCCTTGCCGACCTTGATCTTCAGCGACTCGAAGCCACGCTCGATCGCCGACAGCGAATCGGCCACCATCTTGTCGATGTAGTCCACGCTGATGGTGATGTCGGTGGTGATGACCGGGTCGCCGCCGCCGAGCATCTGGTACAGCGGCGCACCATGCAGCTGCGCCCACAGGTCGTACAGGGCGATCTCCACTGCGGCCTTGGCGCTGGTATTGCGCTCCATCGACGTCTGCACCAGCCCGCACAGGCGGTTGAGGTTGGCAACGTCCTGCCCGATCAGGCGTGGAGCGATGAAGTGGCGGATCGCTTCGATGATCGAGCCATGCGTATCACCGGTGATCACCGCGGTGGCCGGCGCCTCGCCGTACCCGGTGTGGCCGCTGTCGGTGCGGATCAGCACCACCACGTCCTCCACGGTTTCCACGGTGCGCAGGGCGGTCTTGAAGGGGGTCTTCAGCGGCACGCGCAGCATGCCCAGTTCAATGGCGGTGATCTTCATTCAGGGGTCTTGGCCCGCAGGCGCTGGATGTTGGTGATGCGGTCGATGTAGCGGACCGTGTCGCTGGCCATCATCGGCTCCAGCGGCGTGACCGAAACACCATTGAGATGGGCCTGCACACGCGTGCCGTCGGCGCCGAACCAGCTGCCGCCGGCCGTATCGTGGATGACCCAGGTGCGGCCGTCGACGTGGCCGATGGCCATCATCACATGGCCGGGGATGTAGACCAGATCACCGACCTGCAGGCCGGTGACGGCACGTTCGCGCGCGGCCTTGCCATCCCTGCTGGTGAACGGCAGGCGATCCAGTGCCGGGCTGATCGCCTGGGCGCTGGTATTGCGCGGCAGCAGCACGCCGAAGCTGCGGTAGATTTCCGAAACGAAGCCGCTGCAGTCGCGGGTATCGTAGTCATGGCCCCAGCCATAGCGCTCACCCAGGAACTTGAACGCCTGCTGCAACAGCCGTCGAGGAGTCAGCGGCAGGTAATCGGCGGCCGTGTCCTGCGAGCGCGGCAGCAGTGCCGGAACCAGCTTCAGTCGTCCATCGGCCTCGCGCACGGGCAGCTGCACCACCCATGAGGCGTGGGCCTGCTGGCCGTTGACCGGCGTGGCCGCAGGCCAGTCGGCCAGCACCGGCAGGCGCACGCCCATGTCCAGCTGCAGGCGCGAGACGCGCGGCTCTTCCGGCGTGTAGACGGTGTGCGCGGTGGCGCCGGTGACGATGCGGTACGGGCCGGCGCTGCCATAGCCGAGCACGCTGGTCTTGTCGCCGGTGGCCACGGCGTCCGTTTCGATCCATGCACTGTAACGCTCGCTGTGCACGAACAACCAGCGGCCATCGGTGCTGCGATGGACCACGGCGACCTTGTCACCGGGGAACAGCGCCGATTCCTGGAAGCGATCGATATCGGTATCGCCCACCGTGCTGAAGACCCGCTCGCGGGTCGGGAAGGTGCGCAGTGCGGCACGCTTCACCACCAGCCCGTAGTCGGGCGCCACCTGTGCGGGAATCGCATCCAGGCCGAGGTTGGCTTCGATGGCCTTGCGCACTGCCGGTGCGATCGCCTGCCCCTTGGCGTTGTAGAGCGTACGCGTGGGCCAGCTCGACAGCGCCGTGATGCTGCTGCGTACCTGTGCCGCATCCAGCTGGGCGGGCAGGGCGGCGATGTCCTGGATATGGACATCCTCTGCGCGCATCCGTGCGTTCTGCGCCTGGATCTGTGCGCGGTCGAGGATCGGCGCATCGGCATCGTCCAGCCGGGCGGCCCAGTAGTCCGGGGTCAGGTAAGCCTCGTGCAGACCGATCACATACGGCAGCGGCGCGCCCGGATCGGGCGCGGCAGCCTGCACGAAGGCCGGTGCGGCGAACAGGCACAGGGCCAGGGTCAACCGGCGCGGCCACTGCCGGCGCGGTTCGCGGGAAGCCAGGATCATGCGCAGCACACCCTCCTCGAATGCCTTAAGGAATATTTATTCCTTTCGCCTGCGAAAGCAAGAATAAATTATTGACCGGTCCTCCGGCCCGTGTTACACAGCCGTTACCACCCGCGCTTGGGAAGTGTCGCTGTGGATCCTGCCGTTCGCAAACCGCGTCTGCCTGCCGCCGCCGGCCTGTGTGCCGCGCTGCTGCTGTGGGCGTCGGCCACGCACGCGGCAGACGCGCGCGACAGCCGGCAGCTGCAGGTGATCGACCTGATCGACAGCGGGCGCTTCAGCGACGCCCAGGCGCTGCTGGCTACCGCGCGCGATGCTGCCGAAGACGCATTCCAGCGCGAGCGCATGCGCCGCATCCGCCTGGATTTTTCCCTCGACGAAGCGGCGGCCAAAGCGGCGGTGCGTCGCTGGATTCCGGATCTGACCGACGAGGAGTTCGCGCGCTGGGACCAGCTGGGGCTGATCGAGCACCTCGATATCGATGGCAGGCGCGCGTACTTCAAGCGCGCGCCCTCGAACCTGTTCCTGCTCAGCGATGAAGCGCGTGCACGCCGCCGCGCCGATGCACCGATGCCGTCTCCGGGCCCGAATGAAGTGCTCAACGCGCACCACGCACGTGTCGTTGCTGCTGCCGGTCAAAGCGGCCAGGGCTCGGTGCTGCCGCAGCGCATCGCGTTCACGCAGTCGCTCACGGTCAAGGCCGATGCGGTCCCGGCGGGCGAAACCGTTCGCGCCTGGATTCCCTATCCGCGCGAGATTCCGGGCCAGCAGGAGCGCGTGCAATGGCTTGGCAGTACACCGGACAAAGCACGCGTGGCACCCGCCGGTACCCTGCAGCGCACCGCCTATCTGGAAGCGAAGGCCGTCGCCGGGCAGCCCACGCGCTTCGAGATCCGTTATGCCGTCACCCTGTTCGCCCGCCACACGGCAATCGATCCGGCCCGGGTGCAGCCGACACCGGCCGACGCCGCGCTGCAGCCTTACCTGAGCGAACACTTGCCGCATGTGCGTTTCACGCCGGCATTGAAACTGTTTTCCGACCAGGTGCTGCAGGGCGAAACACGCCCCTACGAGATCGTGCGCAGGCTGTTCGCGGCGGTCGATCGCATCCCATGGGCCGGCGCACGCGAGTATTCCACCCTCAGCAACATCAGCGACTACGCGCTGCGTGCCGGCCATGCCGACTGCGGCCAGCAGACGCTGCTGCTGATCGCGCTGCTTCGCATGAACGGCATTCCCGCGCGCTGGCAGTCGGGCATGGTGTTCTCCGACGATGGCAGCGGCTACAACAACCTGCATGACTGGGGACAGGTCTATCTGGCGCCGTATGGCTGGCTGCCGATGGATGTGACCACCGGTGCACTGGCCAGCGATGTACCTGCGCTGCGCGATTTCTACCTGGGTGGCCTCGACGGCTACCGCATCGCCTTCAACGACGATTTCGGCCAGCCGTTCGTGCCGGCCAAACAGCATTTCCGCTCGGAAACGGTCGACTCGCAGCGCGGCGAGGCCGAGTGGGCAGGCGGCAACCTGTACTTCGACCAATGGAGCTACGACTTCCAGTGGCAGGTACTGCCCGCCGGGCAACGCTAGCGCGACACACCACCATCGGCACCATTCAATTCTTGCAGGAGAGAGCAGGGGATGAAGGCATACAACATCAAGCGGGCGGCGCTGTGCGTCGCCCTGGGTACCTGTCTGGGCGTGATCGCGCCCGGCGCCTTCGCGCAGGATGGCTCCGTCGCCGGCCGGCTGGTCAGCGATGCCGGCCAGGTTCCCGCCGGCGCCACGGTCACGGTGCGCAATCCGGCCACCGGCTTCGTCCGCTCGGTACAGGCCGATGCCAACGGCAGCTATCGCATTCCGCTGCTGCCGGTGGGCACCTATGAGATGGAGGTGAGCCTGCCCGGCGGCGGTGCCAGCCGCGTCGGCCAGGTCACCGTCGGACTGGGCAGCGCAACCACCGTCAATGTGCCGCTGGGTGCGGTCAGCACCTTGGGAACGGTGGAGGTGCGCGCGCCGCAGGTGGTATCGATGGTGGATGTGAAGTCCACCGAATCGGCCACCAACATCACCCGCGAGGAGCTGTCGCGCCTGCCGGTGGACCGTGACATCACCGCCGTCGCGCTGCTGGCGCCGGGCGCAGTGAAGGGCAAGGGCTCGCTGGGCGGGCAGGGCATTTCGTTCGGCGGCTCGTCAGTGGCCGAGAACACCGTGTACATCAATGGACTGAACGTCACCGACTTCTACAACCGGGTGGGCTTCTCGTCAGTACCGTTCTCCTTCTACCAGGAGTTCCAGGTCAAGACCGGAGGCTATTCGGTGGAGTTCGGGCGCAGCACCGGTGGCGTCATCAACGCCGTCACCCGCTCGGGCAGCAACGACTTCAAGGCCGGTGCCGAGCTGGTGTTCGAACCCCGCGCGTGGCAGTCGCAGGCCCGCGACCGCTATGACGGCCAAGGCAGCCGTTACATCACCGCCAGCCGCGACGACTACAGCCGCAGTGCGCTCAACGTGTTCGCCTCCGGTGCCCTGGTCCAGGACCGGCTGTTCTTCTTCGGCATGTACGAGGCCCGTGACTACCGGCCAACCTCGACCAACGATGCCGGTACACGCCTGAGCCAGGGCAAGGCCGATGACCCGTTCTGGGGCGGCAAGATCGACTGGCAGATCACCGACAACCAGATGCTGTCGCTGTTCGGCTTCTCGGACAAGAGCAAGACGCTTACCGATGTCTACAACTACGACTATGCCAGTGGCCAGACGGTAGGCGAGCGCAGCAACCAGATCTACAACACCGTGGGCGGCAGGAACTGGTCGGGCACCTACAGCTGGCAGGTCAACAACGACCTGACCATGAAGCTGATGTATGGCGAGAACAAGCGCAACCGCGCGCAGAGCTCGTTGATGGACGAAAACTGCAACCGCGTGTTCGACAACCGTACCGCCAGCCAGGGCGTGCCCTCGCAGCTGCAGGGCGACCGCAGCTGCACCAGCAGCTCGCTGCTGGAATCGGCACTGGATACGCGCAAGGCCGCACGCGCCGACTTCGAGTGGACCCTGGGCGACCATCTGCTGCGCTTCGGCCTGGACCGCGAAGAGAACACCTCCGACTACAGCCGCGCCTATCCCGGTCCGGGTGGTTTCCGCTACGACATCTACTACCGCACGCCGGGCAGCTCGCTCAATGGGGGCATCGTGCCGGCCAGTGGCCTGGTCGCGCGCACCCGCCGGTATGAAGTGGATGGCTCGTTTGAAACCATCAACTCGGCGTATTACCTGGAAGACAACTGGCAGGTCACCCCGAACCTGCTGCTGAACATGGGCCTGCGCCTGGAAGCCTTCGACAACAAGGGCGGCGACGGCAGCAGCTACATCAAGATCGACGACATGCTGGCCCCGCGCCTGGGCTTCGCGTGGGACGTGCGCGGTGATGGCACCACCAAGGTGTTCGGCAACCTTGGCCGTTACTTCCTGCCGGTGGCCAACGTCATCAACATCAAGCAGGCCGGTGGCTTCCTGGACGAACGCACCTGGTACGAATTCCTCGGCTATAGCGGTGCCGCCAACAACGTGCCGAACCTGGGGGCACAGATCGGGCCGGTCGACAATTCGCAGGGTGATGGCAGTGTGCCGGACCTGCGTGCCGAAGTGAACCGGGACATGGATCCGGTCTACCAGGACGAGGCGATCCTCGGCTTCCAGCAGATGATCAACGAAGCCTGGTCGGTCGGTGCCAGCGTGACCTATCGGCGCCTGCACAACGCGATCGATGACATGAACATCACCGCCACCGGCCAGTGCGGTGCCATCGACAGCGTCTGGATCATGGGCAATCCCGGGCGCAGCAATACCGTCTGGGGCGATACCAACTGCGACGGTAGCAACGACGGCTGGATCAGCATCGATACGTCGAAGGAAGGCTGGGCGCTGTATGACGATGACGGCAACTATGTTGGCCAGCGCGGCTGGGTGAAGCCCAAGCGCGACTACAAGGCGCTGGAGCTGCAGGTCGATCGCGCCTGGGATGGCAAGTGGGGCTTCAATGCGTCCTATACGCTGGCCTACGGCCGTGGCAACGCCGAAGGCCCGGTCAACTCCGATACCGACTTCGCCGATGCCGGTCGTACCGAGAACTTCGACAACCCCTGGGTGAACTACGGCGGCTATGGCTACCTGGCCAATGACCGACGGCATCAGTTCAAGTTCCGTGGCAGCTATGCGTTGACCGAGAACCTGAGCGTGGCGGCGACGCTGGGCGTGCAGTCGGGCAGCCCGATCACCCGCTTCGGCGCCGGCAATCCGTTCGACGACACCGACTTCCACAGCTATTACGTGTGCGTCTCCAACTGCCAGGCGAGCGTGCCGTCCGAGCGCGTGTTCGTGCATTCCCCGCGCGGCGGCGATGGCCGCACGCCGTGGACCTACGACCTCGACGTCAGCGTGTCGTACAAGGTGCCGATCCCAACCGACCTGCGCCTGAAGCTGGCGGTGTACAACGTACTGAACCAGCAGCGCGTGGTGACGGTGGACCAGGACTACGAACCGCAGGACAGCATCGGTACGCCGAACCCGCTGTATCGTTATGGCACCGGCTTCCAGTCGCCGCGCTATGCGCAGCTGACGGTAACCTGGAGCTACTGACGCTGTGCCCGCGCCGCGCGAAAGGGCGGCGCGGGCAATGACACAAGGGAGCGGGCCTGTGCTTCAGCTGATCGTCCTTGCTGCACTTGCCACCTCGCCTGCTGCGCCGGCGGAGCCCGCGCGCTTTGATGCCGATATCGCCACCGTTGTCGCACGCGAGCACCTGCCTGGGGTGGCGGTGGCGGTGGTGGACCAGGGGCAGGTGGTGTACCGCCATGCCGAGGGCATGCGGGGCGATGGCGGTCGCGTTGATGAGGACACGCTGTTCAAGATCGCCTCCAACAGCAAGGCGATGACCGCCGCGCTGCTGGCACGGCTGGTGCAGCAGGGCCGGCTGCGCTGGGATGACCCCGTGCAGCGGCATCTGCCCGGCTTCCGCATGCACGACGCCTGGGTAGGGCAACAGATGCAGGTGCGTGATCTGCTGATCCACAACAGTGGCCTGGGGCTGGGCGCCGGTGACCTGATGCTGTGGCCCGAGCCCAATGCCTTCACCCGCGCCGACATCATCGCCGGGCTTGCGCATCTGAAACCCGTCACCAGCTTCCGCAGCGGCTATGCCTACGACAACCTGATGTACGTGGTCGCCGGTGAAGTGGCTGCTGCCGCAGGGGGCAAGCCCTATGACCAGCTGATGCGCGAGCAGGTGTTTGAGCCGCTGGGCATGGCCCGTTGCCAGGTCGGCCGCTGGTCGGTGCGCGACGTCGGCAACGTCGCCCAGCCGCATGCGCGGCGCGACGGCCGCACGACGGTGGTCAACGCCGACGGTGAGATCAGCGCCGATCTGCCATCGATGGCAGCCGGTGGCATCCGCTGCTCGCTGCGCGACATGACGCGCTGGATGCAGGTCCTGCTGGATCCCGACCTGGTGCCGGACTGGCTGGACACGCCACAGCGGCGGGCACTGTGGACGCTGCACATGCCGATGCCGCTGGGTGACATGCAGCGGCGCTGGGACAACGCACACGTCCATGGCTATGGCTACGGCTGGCGCCTGTCGGACATCGATGGCCACTGGAAGGTGGCGCATACCGGCACCCTGTCCGGCATGTATTCGTCGCTGGCCCTGCTGCCCGACCGTGGCATCGGCGTGGTGATCCTGATCAATGGCGAGGGCGAGCAGGCACGTACGGCGCTGATGCAGTCGATGCTGAAGGCGTACACCGCGCCGCAGGACCGCAGGCGTGCCGCCGACTACCTCGATGAACTGGAGCGCGCGCAGGCGTCCAAGCGTGCGCAGGGGCATGTGGCGCCTTCGACGGAAGGTGCGCGCGCCGTATCCGGCACGGCCTTGCCGCAGTGGCAGGGCCGCTATGCGGATCCATGGCTGGGAACCGCCTGGCTGTGCCCAGGCCCCGACGGCCTGCGGTTCCGCGTGGGGAAATCGCCTCGCCTGCAGGCCCGGGTGATGCAGCTGCAGCAGCGTTGGCTGCTGCGTTGGGATACGCTGGGTGAGGACGCGCAGGCGTGGCTGCAGCCCGCCGATGGCCCGGTGCCGTCCCTGCAACTGCGCGCGATCGACCCGGACATCGACTTCAGCTATGACTTCCAGGATCTGCATTTCACTCGCACTGGCGATTGCACTGGCGAGCCCCGCGCACGCCAGTGAGGCGCCGCGCATATCGTCGGCCACCGATGCGTCGCAGGCCGGGCTGGTGGAGATCCGCACGGTGTCGCCGGGAATCGAGCTGGACATCCGCTATGCCGGCGCCGGCAACTTCACGGGCGCACGCGTGCCTGGCTATGAAGCGCCGGCCTGTTATCTGCTGGCGCCGGTCGCGACCGCACTGGCACGGGTCGAAGCGGATCTGCGCGCGCAGGGCTTCGCTCTGCGCATCTACGACTGCTATCGCCCGGTGCGCGCGGTGCAGGCGTTCGTGGCCTGGGCACATGACCCCGCGGAGCAGTCACGCAAGTCACTGCAGTATCCGGATCTGGAAAAGCCGCAGCTGTTGAGCGAAGGCTACATCGCCGAGCGCTCGGGCCACAGTCGCGGCGCCACCGTGGACGTCGGCCTGCTGGCGTGCCGGCGCGACACGTGCACGCCGCTGGACATGGGCACCGATTTCGATTTCTTCGGTCCGCGGGCGCACACCGCGGCCGAGGGACTCAATGACGCACAGCGGGCCCACCGTGCCCGTCTGCTGCAGGCGATGGCCCGGCATGGCTTCAGCAACTATGCGCAGGAGTGGTGGCACTACACGCTGCAGCCCGAGCCGGACCCGATGACCGCCTACGACGTGCCCGTTCGATAGCAGCACCGGCGGGTCCGCGCCGCCGAGACCCTCCGTCGTACACTGGCCGCCTTTCCCCTCCTGCGCACCCGATGAATCTTCCCCTGCATTTCGGCCTGCTCGGTACCCTGGAAGCTGGCGCCATCGCATTGCTGGTTGGCCTGCTGGTGTACCTGCTCTGGCATCGGCTGTGCCGCCTGCTGCACTGGACGGTAGGCCATGCCATCGGCTGGTCGTGCGTCATCGCCGTGGTGATCTCGGCCGGCATCGATGCATGGAAGCTCTTCTACATGGGAATCGTGCGGCTGGAGTCGCCGCTGTATGCGCGGTTGTTCCTGGCCACCATCCACGATCCGAACGAACTCGGCAGCCGCGTGGTGCTGGAGATTGCCGGAGCGCTCGCCGGTGTGGCGCTGGGATGGGTGTTGTTCAGTTCGCGGTCATCGTCCCAGAACGTCGAATGACGCAGGTTTTTCGTTGCCTGCGGGTTAAATCCAAGGGCGTTGAATGTTCGCCTTATGGGCCGATCACTCCACCCTAACCACCGCGCTAATGCATGCACGCCGGGCAGTGGTTAACCGCGCGTGTGGATGACGGTCGCGGCGCAAAATCGATTCAGAAACGGGGTGGCAGGGTAGGTGCCGTGCGGAAACAACAGGCCGCGCAACACCACCCCAAGGAGACATCCCTGATGACCATTCGCAACCGCAAGCCCCTGATCGCCCTGATTGTCGCCGCCGGCAGCGTACTGGCCATTCCGGCCATGGCACAGACCGCGCAGCAGCAGGCCGCACAGGCGCAGAATGATGCAGCGCAGGCCCAGCAGGCCGCCGCGCAGGCAGGCCAGGCCGCGAACCAGGCCACTGACGCAGCGGCGGCCGCGTCGGCGCAGGCCAGCGGCGGCGGCCAGACCTGGGCCAGCATCGATACCGACGGCAACGGCACCATCAGCAAGTCCGAGGCACAGGTCAACGCCGGGCTTGCCCAGGTGTTCGACCAGGCCGATGCCAACAAGGACGGCGAGCTGAGCGCCGATGAGTACAAGGCCTATGTGGCCGCCCAGCAGGCCGGTGCCGGCGGCGCCGCACAGGGCCGCTGATCCACCGTTGATTCGGGACAACCGGTGCATGGGTACCCGGGCGGCGCCAGCCGCCCGGGTTTTTTTCGCCCTCGCCGCGCCTGTATCCTTGTCCGATGAACACCTCCACGCCTGCGCCCGCGCGCGCCATCGGCCTGGTCGGTTTTGACGGTGACGACACGCTGTGGAAGAGCGAGGACTACTACCGCAAGGCCGAGCAGGACTACCTTGACCTGCTGTCGCGCTACATCGACGTGCACGACACCCAGACCGCCCGTCACCTGCTGGAAGTGCAGCAGCGCAACCTGGGTGTGTTCGGTTACGGAGTGAAAGGCATGGCGCTGTCGATGATCGAGGCGGCCATCGACATCACCGGCCAGCGCATCGAGGCCAGGGACATCCAGCGCATCCTCGACATCGGCCACGACACCCTGCGCCACCCGGTCGAGCTGATCGACGGTGTGCGCGAATCGGTGGCGGCCATCGCCGAGCACTATCCGGTGGTGCTGATCACCAAGGGCGACCTGTTCCACCAGGAAGCGAAGATCAACGTCGCCCGGCTGCATGAACTGTTCCCGCGCATCGAGATCGTCTCGGAGAAGGACCCGGCGACCTATGCCCGCGTGCTGGCCGAGTTCGACCTGCCGATCGAGCGCTTCGTGATGGTCGGCAATTCGCTGCGCTCGGACATCGAGCCGGTGGTCACGCTGGGGGGCTGGGGCATCCATACGCCCTATGCGGTCACCTGGGCGCACGAGACCCAGCACGGCGTGGCCGACGACGAGCCGCGCATGGTCAGCGCCGATACCGCGTGGGATTGGCCGGCCGCACTGGCTGCGATCGAAGCCAAGGCCAGCGTCGCGGCCTGACAGGGCGCGACGGCTGCGGCAGAATCGGGGCATGAACGCTCGCCTGCTCACGCTGCTGATGCTCCTGTTGCTGGCGCCGGCCACCGTGCTGGCGCAGCAGACGGCCGAACGCTCGGCGGCCTATGAGGTGGACACCGGCGACCGCTGGATCGACGCCCAGCTGCGCGACATCAACCACTACGCCGAGCGCTACCCCGATGCCTTCCTCGACGAGGTCTCGCGCTATGCCGATGTGCCGCGTGGCTATGTCAGCGCGCTGTTCAGCACCCACGGCTGGCAGGCGGGTGACCTGTACTTCGCCTGCTTCTGGGCCAAGGCCAGCGGCCAGACCTGCCGCGACAGCGTGCGTGCCTTCAGCCGTGACCCGGCCGGCGGCTGGCAGGCCGTGGTGAAGCGGATGCCCAAGGCACCGGACAACCTGCACTACCGCGCCGTGCGCCACGCCATCGTGGCCAGCTATGAGCATTGGGACCGGCCGATCACCCTGGATGCCACCCTGAAGCGCCAGCTCAACCGGTAGCGCCGGTCCGCTCCATGCTGCTCTGCATATCGCCGCCGGCCCCGCGCTCCGGCGACAATACGGGTCCGAGCTGTTCCCCGTTCCCGTAATCGAGTGACTGATGAGCGCCTCTTTCGTTTCGCCTGATGTGATCCGCCGCCTGTTCGCCCAGGCCATGTCCCGCATGTACCGCACCGAAGTGCCGCTGTACGGCACGCTGGTGGAACTGGTGGAGCGGATCAACGCGCAGGTGCTGGCGCAGGACCCTGCATTGGCTGCGCAGCTGCAGCGCAACGATGAGCGTGGCCGGCTGGACGAGGAGCGGCACGGCGCGATCCGCGTCGGCACCGTGCAGGAGCTGGCCACCCTGCGCCGCCTGTTCGCGGTGATGGGCATGTTTCCGGTCGGCTACTACGACCTGTCGGTGGCCGGTGTGCCGGTGCATTCCACCGCGTTTCGCCCGCTCACCGGTGCGGCGCTGGCGCAGAATCCGTTCCGCGTGTTCACCTCGCTGCTGCGCCTGGAACTGATCGAGGACGAGGCCCTGCGTGCGCAGTCGGCACAGATCCTGGCCCGCCGCCGCATCTTCACCGATGCCGCCCTGGCCCTGATCGACCAGGCCGAGCGCGATGGCGGGCTGTCGCAGCACGACGCCGAGCGCTTCGTGGCGGAGGCGCTGGAGACCTTCCGCTGGCACGGTGACGCCACCGTCGACCTGCCGACCTACCATGCGCTGCACCAGGCACACCGGCTGGTGGCCGACGTGGTCAGCTTCCGTGGCCCGCACATCAACCACCTGACCCCGCGCACGCTGGACATCGATGCCGCGCAGGCAGCGATGATCGAGCAGGGGATGGCCGCCAAGGCGGTCATCGAAGGTCCGCCGCGCCGCGCCTGTCCGATCCTGCTGCGGCAGACCAGTTTCAAAGCGCTGGAAGAAGCCGTGCATTTCCCCGATGAGCAGGGCGGTGATGCCGGCACCCACACCGCGCGGTTCGGCGAGATCGAGCAGCGTGGCCTGGCCCTGACGCCGAAGGGGCGCGCGCTGTACGACCAGCTGCTGGCGCAGGCGCGCAACAGCGAAGGTGCCGGCAGTACCGGTGGCGACTATGGCCAGCGCCTGCAGGCAGCGTTCGCAGCGTTCCCGGACGACCATGACACCCTGCGCCGCGAGGGTCTGGGCTACTTCCGCTATCAGCTGACCGAGGCCGGCCGCGCTGCGCCTGGCGGGATTGGTGACCTGCCGGCGGAAGCCCTGATCGCGGCGGGGCTGGTGGTGGCCGACCCGATCGTCTACGAGGATTTCCTGCCGGTCAGCGCCGCAGGCATCTTCCAGTCGAACCTGGGTGGCGAAGAGCAGCGCGCCTATGCCGCACATGCCAACCGCGAAGCGTTCGAGCAGGCGTTGGGCGTGCCGGTGAACGATGAGTTCGACATCTACGAGCGCCTGCAGGCCGAGTCACTGGCGAGCCTGCGCAGTTGATGCGTTGAGGTGGTCGCGGGGGGGGGGGCCCGGGGGGGCCCGCCCGCGGGCGGGGGGGGGGGGGGGGCCCCCCCCCCCGCGGGGGGGGGGGGGGGCGGGGGGGGGGGGGGGCGGGCCCCGCGGGGCCGGGG
>NZ_JBRRET010000056.1:0-19495 GCF_056760435.1 Stenotrophomonas sp. STEN008
CCGCCCCCCCCCCCCCCCCCCCCCTGCGGGCGCCGCGGGGGCGGCGCCCCCCCCCCCCCCCGGGGGGGGGGGGGGGGGGGGGGGGGGCCCCCGCGCCCCCCCCCCGGCGAGCGCGCAGCGCGGCCGTCAGGGCGTATCGGCCACCAGTGCCAGCCAGCGCTCGATGCCGCGACGGTCCCGCGCGGCCAGCAGCTTCGGAGCGCGGGCGCGCAGGGATGCCAGGTCGGCCTCGCGGATCGCGCGGCGGACTTCCAGCAGCGTGCCCGGATGCAGGCTGAACTCGGTCAGGCCCAGTGCCAGCAGCAGCGGCGCCATGCGTGCGTCCCCCGCGATCTCGCCGCACACCGCCACCGGCACACGATGGCGTGCGCCGGTCTCGATCACCATCTGCAGCAGGCGCAGCACCGCCGGGTGCAGCGGCGAGTAGAGTTCGCCCAGCGCCTCGTTGTTGCGGTCGGCCGCGAGCAGGTACTGCACCAGGTCATTGGTGCCGATCGACAGGAAGTCGACCAGGTCGATGAAGCTCTCCAGCGCCAGAGCAGCGGCGGGTACTTCGATCATCGCCCCCAGCGGCACGTGGTCGGCCACCATGTGCCCTTCCGCGCGCAGTTGTTCGGACAGCTTGAGCATGCGCCGGCGCACGGCCAGCAGCTCTTCGCGCGTGCTGATCATCGGCACCAGCACCCGCAGCTTGCCATAGGCCGAAGCACGCAGAATCGCCCGCAGCTGGGTGTCAGCCACTTTCGGCCGTGCCAGCGACAGGCGCACGCCCCGCAGGCCAAGTGCCGGGTTCTCTTCGTTGCTCAGGGTCAGGCCGGTGCGATCCGCTTTGTCCGCCCCCAGATCGAGGGTGCGGATGGTCACCGGCCGCCCGCTCATGCCCAGCGCGGCGTCGCGGTAGGTCCGGAACTGTTCTTCCTCGTCCGGCAGCTCGTTGCGCTGCAGGAACAGGAATTCCGTGCGGTACAGACCCAGTCCCTGCGCGCCGAGGGCGTGGGCCTGGGTTACGTCCTCCAGCGATTCGGCGTTGGCCAGCAGGGCGATGTCGACCTGGTCGCGGGTACGGCTGGGTTTGCTGCGCAGGCGTCCGAGCTCCCGCTGCTCGCGGGCGTGTTCCTTCAGCCGTGCGCGATAGTCACGCAGGTTGTCGGCCTGCGGGTTGACGGTGATGCTGCCGTCGGCGCCATCGACGATCAGCACGTCGCCATCGGCAACGCGGCTGAGCAGCTGCGGAACGTTGACGATCAGTGGCAGGTGCAGACTGCGGGCGAGGATGGCGCTGTGCGACAGCGCGCTGCCGGCGGCGGTGACGATGCCTACGACGCCCTGTGCCTGCAGCTGTGCCAGCTCGGACGGCGCGATGTTGTCGCAGACCAGGATCTCGCCGGCCAGCCCCTTCATCACCGGCGCACGCTCCGGCTGCAGGAAGGCGTGAATGCGGCCGATCACATGATCCAGATCGTCCATGCGGCTCTTCAGGTAGGCATCGTCCATGCCATCGAAGACCTTGGCCAGGCGGTCGCGCTGCAGGCGCAGGGCGTATCCGGCGCTGTACGGGCCGCTGCGGATCAGCTCATCCAGGCCGAACAGCAGCTCCGGGTCGTCCAGCAGCAGCGCGTGCAGATCGAGGAACTCGCCTACTTCCTGGTTCAGTGCGCCGTGCAGGCGCTGCCGAAGCTCATGCATCTCCGCGCGCGCGGCATCCACGGCATGATGCAGGCGCGTCAGCTCGGTTTCGATCTGCTGCGGTGCCACGCGCTGTTCGGCAACGTCCAGCGCATGCGGCAGGCGCACGCGTGCACGCCCCATCGCCGAACCCCGCGCAGCGCCATGACCAGCCAGCAGCTGGACCGGCCGTTGGCCGGAAGGGAGCTGGCCGGCGCGGGCGCGCGGCACGATCAGCTGTCCTCGTCGAAGCGGCGTTCGAACAGGTCGACCACCGCGTCCATCGCGGCGGCTTCGTCTTCGCCACTGATGCGCACGGTGACCGGGGTGCCCTGGCCGGCAGCGAGCAGCATCACGCCCATGATGCTCTTGGCGTTGATCTCGCGGCCCTTGGCAGCCATGGTCACGTTGCACCGGAACGGTGCCAGGGTCTGCACCAGCTTGGCGGTGGCCCGGGCATGCAGGCCCAGGCGGTTGCTGACGGTGAGTTCTCGTTCAAGCATCGTCGACTATCGCTCCATTACGGGTACCCGCCGCAGCGGTGGCGGGCAGTTGATCCAGTGCCTGTTCCGGATAATTCATCACCCGCAGCAACATCGGCAGGCTCAGCGCCGACACCCGGCGAACCGGGGTCCCCAGCCGGGCCAGCTGCCCAGCAAGGTTGGCGGGGCTGGCGCCGTACAGGTCGGTCAGGATCAGCACGCCTTCTCCACCATCTACCCGCCGCAGCGCGGCCGAGGCGAGGGGGAGCAGAGCATCCAGGTCTGCGTCGAACGGTACTTCGAAAGCTTCGGTCTTCAACGGCAGCTGCCGCAGGAGCCGGGTCGCCACGTCAAGCAGGGCGGCGCCGACCCCGGGATGTGTTACGAGGAGAATGCCACAGGTCATTACTGCACGTTAACAGGTCAAGGTGAATTGGCGATAGCCGCAGATGAGGGGCACTGTGTCCCGTATTCAGCGTCCCCCGCCTGCCGGCCCATGCCGCCTCTCCGCGGGGCGGTCGGGCGCACCCCGGCCGGGCCTCTCAATCCTGCTCGCGGTGATAGGTGGCCACGTCTTCCCAGCCCATTTCGCGGGCATGCCGGGCCATCCGTTCGGCCAGATAGACCGAGCGGTGCTTGCCGCCGGTGCAGCCGAAGGCCACGGTCACGTAGCTGCGGGTGCCGTCGCCCAGCTTCGGCAGCCAGGTGTCGAGAAAACCCATCAGCTGTGCGAGGTAGCACTGCACGTCCGGCTGGGCTTCCAGGTAGTCGCGCACGCCCGGCTCGCGGCCACTGAGCGCACGCAGCTCGGGGTCCCAGTGCGGATTGGGCAGCACCCGCGCATCGAAGACGAAATCCGCTTCGGCCGGCACGCCACGCTTGTAGGCGAACGATTCGAACAGCAGCGACAGGCGGGTTGCATGGTCCAGCGTGAACTCGGTGATGATCCGGCGGCGCAGCTGGTGCACGTTGAGCGCGCTGGTGTCGATGATGGCGTCGGCCTCCTGGCGCAGCGGTGCGATCAGTTCGCGCTCGCGGGCGATCGCTTCCGGCAGCGACAGACCGAGCTGGCTGAGTGGATGGCGGCGACGGGTGTCGGCATAGCGCTTGAGCACCGCCTCGTCGCTGGCTTCAAAGAACAGCACCTTGGTTTCCACGCCAGCATCGGTGGCCAGTTGCCGCCAGTTGGCCAGCTGGCTCAGATCGGCCTGGCCGCGCACGTCGATGCCGACCGCCAGCCGGCGCGGCGCGGCGCCGTCATGGTGGGCCAGCAGGCTGCGCACGAAGTCCGGCAGCAGCTGGATCGGCAGGTTGTCCGAGCAGTAGTAGTCCTGGTCCTCGAACGTCTTCAGGGCGACGGATTTACCCGAGCCGGACAGGCCGCTGACGATGATCAGGGTCGGGGCGGTGGGGGCAGCGGTGCTCATGGACAGACTCTTCGAAGGCCAGGGAAATCAGGGTGTTCGCCGTTCCAGCAGGTTGCTGTGGCGCGCGATGAACATCGCGGCCGGGTCGATGCCCTTGGTCCGCAGGATATGCAGGCGGGTGGCCGCCTCGGTCAGCACGGCCAGGTTGCGGCCGGGCATCACCGGCAGCGTGATCAGCGGCACGTCCAGGTCCAGCACATGGCGGGTACCGGAATCGCCGGTCAGGCGTTCGTAGCCATGCGGAGTGGGCTCGGTCATCGGCTTGGTCAGGTGGACGATCAGCCGAAGGTACTTGTTCTTCTTTACAGCCGTGTCGCCGAACATCTCGCGCACGTTCAGCACGCCCAGGCCGCGTACTTCCAGCAGGTCCTGCAGCAGTTCCGGGCAGGTGCCGTCGAGCACGTCCGGCGCGATCTGGGTGAATTCAGGTGCATCATCTGCCACCAGGCGGTGGCCACGGCTGAGCAGTTCCAGCGCCAGCTCGCTCTTGCCCGACCCGGCTTCGCCGGTGATCAGCACGCCGATGGAGTAGATCTCCATGAACACGCCGTGCAGGATCACGCGCGGCGCCAGCGTGCGTGCCAGGTGGTAGGAAAGATGATTGAGCAGTTCGTGGCCGCGCTTGGGAGATACCCACAGCGGCGTGCCCGACTCGTCGGCGGCCGCGCGCAGGTCTTCCGGACAGGGCTGGTTGCGGGTAATCACCAGCGCCAGCGGGTGCGACTGCATGAGCTTTTCGATCGTCTCCCAGCGCTGGCGCGGTTCCAGCGCGTCCAGCCAGGACAGTTCCTCGGTGCCCAGGATCTGCACCTTGTTGGGGTAGATCGCATTGAGGTAGCCCGCCAGCGAGGGCCGGCGGGAGACGGTGTTGCCGGCCTCGAGCTCGCGCTTCTCGCCGGATTTTCCCGCCACCCAGCGCAGGCCCAGGCGTTCGCGCTGCTGTTCGAACAGTTCGCGTGCGGTGATGCTGGTATTCATGCGGCACTCGCCGGGGGCGTGAGATCCAGGGCCTGACGCAGTGCCCGCGCGTCGCCGGCGGCGCGCAGCGCCTCGCGGATGGCGGGGGCGGAGAACAGTTCGGCCAGTTCGGACAGCAGCATCAGGTGCTGATGGGTGTAGTGGGCCGGAACGGCCATCGCGAACACCAGGTCGACCGGCTCGTCGCCCCCGAAGTCGACGGGGGTCTCCAGTCGCAGCAGGGCGCCGCGTGGGCGGTCCAGGGTCGGCGCGCGGCCATGCGGAATGGCGATGCCGCAACCGATCGCGGTGCTGCCCAGCGCCTCACGCTGGCACAGGTTCAGATAGATCTGTTCGGCATTGGCCTGGCGGCAGGCCAGCAACCCGGCCGCGGCCTTGAGGACGCTGTCGCGGTCGGTGGCCGTGCAGAGCTGGGTCTGCACGGCCGCCAGGAGGTCAGTCAGGGGCATGTCTGCGGGGAACGGTGGCGATCAGCCGCCATTGTCACCCACCGGCAGCGGTGCGTGCTGCTGTTTTTTCTCCTTGTGCTTGATCACCAGGCGGTCAAGCTTGTCCGCCAGCAGGTCGATCGCGGCATACATGGTCTGGCCGCCGGCCTCGGCGTGCAGGGTCTGGCCGGGAATGTTGAGGCTGGCGTCGACATGGTGTTCGGTCTTCTGCAGCTTGAGGGTCACCCGCGCTTCGCAGTGCTGGTCGAAGTGCTTTCCGATCCGGGCCAGCTTCTCCTCTACATAGGACTGCAGGGCCGGGGTGACTTCGACGTCTTTGCCAAACGTTTCGATGCGCATCGGGTTTCTCCTGTGTTCGGATGTGCCAATGAACCTCTCCGCCGGGCGCGGCGGTGCGTCAAGCGATTCTGACCCTTTCGTGCGAGGCGGAAATGTTCATGGCTTCACGATACTTCGCCACGGTGCGTCGCGCCACTGGAATTCCCGACGATTTGAGCAGGTCAGCCAGCTTGGCGTCAGAAAGGGGCTTGCGCGGGTTTTCGTCATCGATCAGGCGCCGGATCATTGCCTGGATGGCGGTGCTGGATGCCTCACCGCCGCCTTCGGTATCGATGCCCGACGCGAAGAAGGCGCGCAGCGGCAGGGTGCCGCGTGGGGTCCGGACATGCTTGCGGGCGATCGCCCGCGAAATGGTGGATTCGTGCAGGCCCAGTTCGGCGGCGATCTCACGCAGGGTGAGCGGGCGCAGTGCCTGTTCGCCGAACTCCAGGAAGCCGGACTGCTGCAGGATCAGGCAGCGCACCACCCGCAGCAGGGTCTCGCCACGCTGCTGCAGACCTTTCAGCAGCCAGCGCGCCTCCTGCAGCTGGGCGCGCAGGTAGCCGGCGTCGGCCTCACCGCAGCGGCGGATCATCTGTTCGTAACCGCGGTGGATGACCACCTTCGGCCCGGCATGGCCGGCCAGCGCGGCGCGCCACACGCCGTTCTGCCGCCAGACGACTACGTCCGGCACCACGTAGGTGTCCTGCGACAGCGGCGCGATCTGGGTGCCCGGGCGCGGGTCCAGCGACCGCAGCAGGGCCACGGCGGTCTCGACATCGGCCAGGGGCTGCCGGAGTTCGTGCGCCAGCCCAACCACGCCGCTGCGCGGCAGCCGCTCCAGCGGCCCGGCAGCGACCTGGCGTGCCAGGGCAAGGCCAGGTGTGTCGGCCGCCAGTACGTCCAGTTGCAGCTGCAGGCATTCGCCCAAGCTGCGTGCCGCTACTCCGACCGGATCGAAGCGCTGGATCTGGTGCAGTACGGTGAGGATCTCGTCCTCGCCGGCGTGGATCGCCGGCAGCAGGGTTTCGGCGATGGTGGACAGCGGTTCGCGCAGGTAGCCATCGTCGTCCAGGGCGTCGATCAGGGCAGCCCCGATGCTGCGGTCGCGTGCGGACAGATGCGACAGGTGCAGCTGCCACAGCAGGTGGTCGGCCAGGGTCTCGGTTTCGGCCACGCGTTCGGCCGCGCTGCCGCTGTCGTCATCGTCGTCGAAGCTGCCGCCGCTGCCGGCGGTGCTCCAGTCCGGTTCCGCCGTTGCCCAGTCGTCCTCCTGGCCGGCGTCGGCGCGTTCGGGCGGGGCGTCATCGCCGTTGCCATCGTCGCCGGCAGCGGCATCGCTCTCGTTGCCTTCGGCCCAGTCCAGCAGCGGATTGCTCTCCACCGCCTGGGCGATCTCCAGTTCCAGCTCGGTGCTGGACATCTGCAGCAGCTTGATCGCCTGCTGCAGCTGGGGCGTGAGCACCAGCTGCTGTCCCAACGATGTCTGCAGCCGAGTCTTCATGCCTGTGCCGAAGAGGGGGAATGGAACCCGGCAGCTGCGGTCACAGCTTGAACGAGTCCCCAAGGTAGACGCGACGTACGTCGGCATTGTCCAGGATCGATTCCGGCGAACCCTGGGCCAGTACGGTGCCCTCGGCGAGGATATACGCGCGGTCGCAGATTCCCAAGGTCTCGCGCACGTTGTGGTCGGTGATCAGCACACCGATGCCGCGCTGCTTGAGGTGGGTGACGATGCGCTGGATCTCGCCGACCGAGATCGGATCGACACCGGCAAACGGTTCGTCGAGCAGGATCAGCCGGGGTTGCGCCGCCAGCGCGCGGGCGATTTCGCAGCGGCGGCGCTCGCCGCCGGACAGGCTGGCGCCAAGCTGTTCGGACACATGGCCCAGCTGCAGTTCGTCCAGCAGGCTGCTCAACTCGCGCTCGCGGCCCGCCGAGTCCAGATCCTCGCGCAGTTCCAGCACCAGGCGGATGTTGTCGGCCACGGTCAGCTTGCGGAACACCGAAGGCTCCTGCGGCAGGTAGCCCACGCCCTGCTTGGCACGGGTGTACATCGGATCGCCGGTGATGTCCTTGCCATCGAGCACGATGCTGCCGGCATCGGCGGCAACCAGGCCGACGATCATGTAGAAGCAGGTGGTCTTGCCGGCACCGTTGGGGCCGAGCAGGCCTACCACTTCGCCCGCTTCGAGGGTGAGCCCGAAGTCCTTGACGACCTCACGTTGCTTATAGCGCTTGCGCAGGCCCTTGGCGACGAGCATTACTTCCGGCTCCCGGCCGGCTGCGCCGGCGTGGTGGTGGCGGCAGGCGCCTTGTTCTTGGGCGGGATAACCGTGCGCACGCGGCTGCCGTCGCCGCCGGAGTTCATCTCGCCGGTACGGGTGTTGTAGACCATGCGCTGGCCGGCGTTGGTGCCGCGCGCGCTGGTGACCTTGTAGTTGCCGGTGAGGGTGATGATCTCGGTCTTGATGTCGTAGTCGATGCGGTCGGCGAGCGCATCCATCCAGGTGCCGTCATCGAGCTGCTGCTTCAACTTCGCCTGCTTGCCGGTGAACACCACACGCACCGGCTCGCCGTCCTTGAGATAGATCTCCGCTTCGGACGAGCGCAGGTCCAGCGTGCCCTGGGTGATGATCACGCCCTGCGACAGCACGGTTTTGCCGTCGCCGGTGAGCATGCCGTTCTGTGCACCGGCATCGATGTTCATGGGCTCGTTGCGGTCGGTCGACTTCGCCTGCGCGAGGGCGGGGACAAGAAGACTGAGTGCGAGCATGGCTGCAAAGGGGATCTTCATCGGGGTCCGTTCTGCCGGTGGTGGCTGCCCGGTCAGGAGGGCAGCAGCGGGTGGGGGCTGCCGGCGCCGCGCCTGTCCAGGGACGTCGCGGGCCGGGCGGCGGAATCAGCGTCTGGGCGTGTAGCGACCCTTGGACTGGCTGAGGAAATGATACGTGTTGTTCTTCGAATCCACCTCGAACCCGACGCCGGACTGCTCCATGCCGGGGCGGGTCATGGTCACCAGGGCGTCGGTCCGGGCCCGGCTCTCCTTGGGGAACACGTCCAGGTGGTCGGTGCGGAAGGTGGTCGGCACGACGCCGGGGGCAGCCGGACTGTCACCCGCCACCTTGCCGCGCAGCTTCAGTTCGTCACCCTTGGCGCTCAGCCAGCCGGTCTCCGCGCGCAGTGTCCAGTGCCTGCCGTCCTTGTCGGGCATCTCGAACAGTGGCGTGGCGATGTTGATGGTCTGGTCGCCGCGCTGCCGCTCCAGCCGCGGCGCGCGCAGGGTGGTCGATTCCTTGCCCTGCTCGTCCAGGGCGACGATCTGGAAGTCGTGCAGGATGTAATCCACGCCGACTTCCTGGCCGCTCTGGGCCGGGCCCTTGTCGCGGTTGCGCAGCGCGGCCCAGCTGCTGAGCAGGGCCGCCAGCAGCAGGCCGATGCCGAGCACGGTGCGCCAGTTCACGGTCGGTGCGTTCATGCGCCATACCTCGCCAGGACCGACGCGACATGACCCTGCGCGGCCAGCAGAACGTCGCACAGCTCACGCGCCGCGCCGCGCCCGCCTTCGGAACGGGTCTGCCAGTGCACGCGTTCGGCGATCCACGGATGGGCATTGGCCGGCGCCACGGCCAGGCCGACCGCACCCAGGGGCGCCAGATCCGGCAGGTCATCGCCGAGGAAGGCGACCTGTTCCAGGCCGATGCCGCGCTGGGCACACAGGGCCCGCACGCTGGCCAGCTTGTCGCCCACGGCGATGTGGGTATCAATGCCGAGATCGGCACCGCGCCTGAGCGCGGACTGGCTGTTGCGCGCGGTGATCAGCACGGGGTGGATGCCGTGCTGCTGCAGCAGTTTCAGGCCCAGGCCATCCTGCACGAAATACGCCTTGCTCTCGTTGCCGTCCTGGTCGTAGTACAGCCGACCGTCGGTGAGGGTGCCGTCCACGTCGAAGCAGGCCATGCGGATCCGCGCCGCAGCGGCATGCAGGTGGGCGGGGAAGGCGGGCAGGGGGGACCAGGGCATCAGGACGTTGAACTCGATCAGGGCAGGTGTGGGGTTACAGACTGAATGGGGTCTACGGACTGTCGGTTAAACCACCCGGGCCCGCAACAGGTCATGAATGTTCAGGGCGCCGACGGCGCGGCCCTGGTCATCGACCACGATCAGGCCGTTGATCTGCTGGGTTTCCATCTGGCGGGCGGCCTCCACCGCCAACTGGTCGGCTCCGATGGTGCGGGGGTTGCGCGTCATCACATCGGCGATCTTTGCCGTGCGCACGTCCAGCGCACTGTCCAGTGCCCGGCGCAGGTCACCGTCAGTGAACAGGCCGATCAGCACGCCCTCGGCATCGACCACGGCGGTCATGCCCAGGCGCTTGCGGCTCATCTCCACCAGGGCCTCGCTGAGGCTGGCGCCGGCATCGACCTTGGGCAGATCGGCACCGGTATGCATGACGTCGGTGATATGCAGCAGCAGGCGACGGCCAAGGCTGCCGGCCGGATGCGAGCGGGCGAAATCGTCAGCGGTGAAGCCGCGCGCGTCCAGCAGGGCCACCGCCAGCGCGTCGCCCATCGCCAGCGAGGCGGTGGTGCTCGAGGTCGGAGCCAGCGCCAGCGGGCAGGCCTCGGCCGGCACGCTGACGTCCAGGTGAACGTCGGAGGCGGTCGCCAGGCTGGACTGCGGGCGGCCGGTCATGGAGATCAACACGTTGCCCTGGCGCTTGAGCACCGGCAGCAGCATCAGCACTTCGTCCGATTCGCCCGAATAGGACAGGGCCAGTACCACGTCGGCTTCGGTGATCATGCCCAGGTCGCCATGGCCGGCCTCGCCCGGGTGCACGTAGAACGCCGGGGTACCGGTGGACGCCAGGGTTGCGGCGATCTTGCGCGCCACATGGCCTGACTTGCCCATGCCGGTGGCGACCACCCGCCCGCGGCTGCCCAGGATCACCTGGCAGGCCTTCTGGAACGGCTCGCCCAGGCGCTCGGCGACCGCCTGCAGTGCCTGCTGCTCGATCTCGAACACGCGGCGGCCGCTGGCCACCAGGGCGGCCGGCTCGACGGAACGGGGGGGCGGGAGGGACTCGGCCATGCGGACGCCACGCAGCGGAAGTAGAATGAGGGTTCATTTTATTAGGAAAGCCCGTTGGACGCCGACACCATCCGCAACCTGATCGAAACCGGCCTGCCTGGCGCCCGCGCCGATGTGCGGGGCGACGATGGCGTGCATTTCGAAGCGACCGTGGTCTGCGACGCCTTTGCCGGCAAGATGCCGCTGGCCCGCCACCGCATGGTCTATGCCACGCTGGGCGACCTGATGGGCGGCGCGATCCACGCGCTGGCGCTGAAAACCGTGACCCCGGCCGAAGCCGGCTGAACCGCAGAAGATCCCGAACCCCATGGCCAAGATCGTTGTGACCGGCGGCGCTGCGCTGCACGGTGAAGTGAGCATCTCCGGCGCCAAGAACGCCGTCCTCCCCATCCTCTGCGCGACCCTGCTGGCCGATGAGCCGGTGGAGATCACCAACGTGCCCCACCTGCACGATGTGGTCACCACGGTGAAGCTGCTGGGCGAACTGGGCGCCAAGGTCACCATCGACCAGGGCACGCTGTCGCGCGGCAGCGCGATCGTGGTCGACCCGCGTGCGGTGAACCAGCATGTGGCGCCGTACGAACTGGTCAAGACCATGCGTGCGTCGATCCTGGTGCTGGGTCCGCTGCTGGCCCGTTTCGGTGCGGCCGAAGTGTCGCTGCCCGGTGGCTGTGCCATCGGCTCGCGTCCGGTCGACCAGCACATCAAGGGCCTGCAGGCGCTTGGTGCCGACATCGTGGTCGAGAACGGATTCATCAAGGCTTCGGCCAAGCGCTTGAAGGGTGGCCACTTCACCTTCGACATGGTGAGCGTGACCGGGACCGAGAACGTGCTGATGGGCGCGGTGCTGGCCGAAGGCACCACCATCCTCGACAACTGCGCGATGGAGCCGGAGGTGACCGATCTGGCCCATTGCCTGATCGCTCTGGGTGCGAAGATCGAAGGCCTCGGCACCGCCCGCCTGGTGATCGAAGGCGTGGAGCGCCTCTCCGGTGGCCGTCATGAAGTGCTGCCCGACCGCATCGAGACAGGCACCTTCCTGGTGGCCGCCGCGATGACCGGCGGCAAGGTCACGGTCAACCGCGCACGTCCGAACACCATGGACGCGGTGCTGTCCAAGCTGGTCGAGGCGGGCGCCCGGATCGAGACCACCGAGGACAGCATCACCCTGGACATGCAGGGCAAGCGGCCGAAGGCGGTGAACCTGACCACCGCGCCGTATCCGGCATTCCCGACCGACATGCAGGCGCAGTTCATGGCGCTCAACTGCGTGGCCGACGGCGTCGGCGTGATCAACGAAACGATCTTCGAGAACCGTTTCATGCACGTCAACGAGCTGCTGCGCCTGGGCGCGGACATCCAGGTCGAAGGCCATACCGCGATCGTGCGTGGCAGCGAGCACCTGAGCGGCGCGCCGGTCATGGCCACCGACCTGCGTGCATCGGCATCGCTGATCCTGGCCGGCCTGATGGCCAGCGGCGATACCACCATCGATCGCATCTACCACCTCGATCGCGGCTACGAGAACATCGAAGAGAAGCTGTCTTCGCTCGGTGCCACCATCCGGCGCGTGCCATGATCCTTCGCGGAAAATTCAGCCCGCGTCGCAAGGCGCTGCTGGCGCTGGTGCTGATCGTGCTGGCGTGGCTGGGATATGCCTGGTACGCCGATATCGCCATCACCCGCGGCATCGAGCAGAAGGACATGGACTGGAACGGTGACGGCACGGTATCGCGTGACGAGATCATCCAGTCGTTCTATGCCGTGTCGGTGAACGACAGCCAGGAAGGCAACCGCCATTGCCGCACGTTCGTCTGGCGCGGAAGCGGTGAGCAGATCCGGGTGGACTGCCGCACCGAGTTCAAACCGGCCGAAGAGAAGAAATGAAAAACGCCCGCGCAAGCGGGCGTTTTCCTTGTGCGGGGCCGGGGTCAGAGCCCATCCCCGAGGGGATGGGATCCGACCCCCGGCACTCAGTTCATCGATCGGATGGTCAGGTCCAGCGCGTCGCGGCCGCTTTCCCGCTGCAGCATGCGCGCCGGCACCGGAAACTCCGGCACGATCCAGGCGATCAGCTCCTTGTTGCCATCGGCACGCGACACCTTGGTCGCCTCGTAGCTCTTGCCGCCCACGGTGATCGATTCCTTGCCGATCACACGGTAGGTCATGTTCTTGATCCGGCCCTCGTCGACCATGCGGTAGGTCAACGGCTTGCCGGCTGCCAGGTCGCGGGCGATGGCCAGATTGATCAGCAGCGCATCCATGTCGCCGGCCTTCAGGGCGATCGGTCCGGCGCGGTCCGGCTTGATGTCGCCGGTCCAGGTGGCCTGGTTGCTGGTCCAGTTGTAGTTGGCCTGCACGTTGCGCTTCTTCACCAGCAGCGCCGAGCGGTCCTGGCTGCTGAGCGGACGCAGCTGGCCGCGCACTTCCTCGAACACGGTGCTCTGGCTCAGGTCGGCCAGCTGGTTTTTCACCTGCAGGCTGTAGCGCCACTTGTTGCTGCCTTCACTGGCCAGCGTCATGGTGCCGTTGGCCTGCATGCCCATGTAGCTGGCCAGATAGTCGGCCTTGAACGGCTCCAGGGCCATCGCCGGCAGGCTGGCCATCGACAGGGTGGCAGCGGCGATCCACGTCAGGGGGCGGGACAGGGTGTTCATGCTCAGACTCCTTGGTATTCGATCAGGCGGAGATCGACGCGGTCTTCGCCATCTTCGCGTTGCAGGATGCGCACCGGGGTGGGGACACCGTTGGCGATCCAGAGAATGGTTTCGTTGTTGCCGCCGTTGCTGCGGTATACCCGCAGCGCGTTGTAGGACAGGTCGCCGACCTCGACGTTCTCGGTCTGCGGCGCGGCCTGGTAGTCGTGCTGGCGCACCTTGCCCATGTCGACGTAGCGGTAGTGCATGGCCACGCCCGGGCGGGCATCACGCATGATCGCCAGGTTGATCAGCAGGGCGCTCTGATCGCCGGCCTGCAGCGGAATGGGCTGCGCGCGATCCTTTTTCACATCGCCGGTCCACTGCGCGGTGCCGGCCTGCCAGTTATAGGTGCCGACGGCCTTCTTGCCCAGGAACAGGCCCTTGCGCACCGTGCTCTGGCTCAGCGGCGCATAGACGCCGCCGCGCTCCTCGAACACCGTGCTCTGCTCGATGTTCAGGCCGAGCACGCTGGCAAAGCCGCGGCGGCCCACCACCTGCATGTCCACCCGCCACTGGTTGCCGCCGGTATGGGTGACCTGCATGGTGGCATCGCCGGCTTCCTTGCCCTTGTAGAAGGCCTGGTAGGTAGCGGTGAACGGTTGCAGCGGCGGCGGTTCCCAGGCCAGCGCGGGCAGCATGGGCACGGCCGGTGCGGCCGGGGCCTGCGACGGAGCTGCCGGGTCGGCAGAGGGCTGTGCCTGGCCCCAGCCGACGCCAGGCAACACGGCAAGCGACAACAGCAGGGGCGTGCACAGCAGCGTCGTGGTCTTCATGGGGGACAGGGGCCGCAGGAGTGGGGCAGGATGCCAGCCCCGCAGTCAGCGGGGCGTGTGCAGAACGTTATCGGTTCAGGTTTCCGGCGGAATCTAGGGCCAGCGGCCTAAACAGGGGGTGACCGTCGAAGATCGCTTGCCCTTCCCGTTCAGCCAGCCGGCCATCGCACAGCAGCTGCAGGCTGGCGATCAGCAGCGGGTGTTCCACCGCCAGCACGCGCTCGGCAAGGGTCTGTGCATCGTCGCCTGCCAGCACCGGCACGCGCGCCTGCGCCAGCACCGTACCCGCGTCCAGCTCCGGCACCACCAGATGCACGCTTGCGCCATGCTCGGCATCGCCGGCTTCCAGCGCCCTGGCGTGCGTATGCAGGCCCTTGTACAGCGGCAGCAGCGACGGGTGGATGTTGACCAGGCGACCGTTGAAGCGCTGCACGAAGCCAGCGCCGAGAATGCGCATGTAGCCGGCGCAGACGATCCAGTCCGGGGCGGAGGCGGCAACCGCGTCGCCCAGGGCCAGCTCGTAGGCGGCACGATCGCTGAATTCCTTCGGTGCATGCGCCCAGCGCCGGGAAGGATCGACCCGCTGCAGGGCCGCGGCATCGGGGCGGTCGGAGAACACGCCCACCACGTCGGCCGGCAGGCGGCCCGACGCGATGGCATCCAGGATGGCCTGCAGGTTGCTGCCGCGCCCGGAGGCGAGCACGGCGATGCGGCGGGGTGCGTTCATTACCGGCAACCCAGGCGGCTCAAACGCTTGCCGACGGAGTGTCGAACACGGCTTTCACCTGGGGGCGGAGCAGGGCGATCAGGGTGAACACCCCCAGCACCGTGCCCACCGGGGTGAACAGGCAGGACAGGCCCGCGACCACCAGGCACAGCACGTAACGGCGGCGCTGCGCCAGGCAGCGCCCGGCGTAGGCGACGAAGGCCCCCAGGGTGACGCCGCCCACCACGATCACGCTGCCGATGATGGTGAACATCCAGCCGAACATCCGCTGCTCGGCGGGCGATGAGGGCTGCCCCTCCGAGCTCAGCGGCAATGCCCCGGTCAGGGCGCTCACGCCCAGCACGATGTGGATGATGAAGATCAGCGAGAACAGTGCGATGAGCGCACCAACCACGTAGTGGCCGATGGACAGCGCCCGCAGATGGCTGGCGTCCTGCGGGCCGAATACAGGTGCCGTCAGCAGCGGCGGCGGCACCGGGTTCGAGGGGGATGGGGGCATTGCGTCCATGCGGGCTCCTCTGCAGGGGTCAGGCGATGCGGACGCGCTCGGCGCCTTCGGTGGTGACGACCTGGCCGATGGTCCAGTGATCCAGGCCCTGGGCCGTGACCGCGGCGGACACCGCCTCGACCTGGTCCGGCGCGACGATCAGCACGAAGCCGATGCCGCAGTTGAAGGTGCGCCACATTTCGCTGTCGGCGACCGCGCCCTCCTTCTGAAGCCACTGGAACACCGGCGGCAGCGTCCACGAGGCCGCCTGGATGTCCAGGCCGAGGCCGTCCGGGACCACCCGGATGATGTTCTCGGTCAGTCCGCCACCGGTGATGTGGGCCATGCCATGGATGGCATCGCCGTGCGACTTCAGCAGCGACAGGATCGGCTTGACGTACAACCGGGTCGGTGCCATCAGCGCGTCGACCAGCTTCACGCCGCCTTCCAGCTCAAGATCGGCCGGACGCCCGGCGCGGTCGTAGATGCGGCGGACCAGCGAGTAGCCGTTGGAGTGCGGGCCGGACGAGGCGATGCCGATCAGCACATCGCCGGCCGCCACGCTGGCGCCATCCTTCAGTTCGCTCTTTTCCACCGCGGCCACGGTGAAGCCGGCCAGATCGTACTCGCCCGGGGCATACATGTCGGGCATTTCAGCCGTCTCGCCGCCGATCAGTGCGCAGCCGGCCTCGGTGCAGCCGTTGGCGATGCCGCCCACGACCGCCGCGGCGGTATCCACGTCCAGCTTGCCGGTGGCGAAGTAGTCCAGGAAGAACAGCGGCTCGGCGCCCTGCACCAGCACGTCGTTCACGCACATCGCGACCAGATCGATGCCGATCGTATCGTGGCGGTTCAGCTGGTGGGCCAGCTTCAGCTTGGTGCCGACACCGTCGGTACCCGACACCAGCACCGGTTCGCGGTACTTGTTGGACAGGTCGAACAGGGCGCCGAAACCGCCCAGGCCGCCCATCACTTCCGGACGGAAGCTGCGCTTGACCAGGGGCTTGATCCGCTCGACCAGCTCGTTGCCGGCGTCGATGTCGACGCCCGCGTCACGGTAGGTGAGGGGGGAGGGGGCGGAAGACGGGGTGTTGGTCACGGGCGTCGGCGCTGGCAGGGGTTGAACGGGCGATTTTAACAGGCCGCATTGGCGCACAGGCCGTATTCGGGCAACAATTCCCCCCGGATACGTCGAGCCAATGGATGTCCTGATGCGCCGCAGCCTGATTCTCACCCTGCTTCTTGCGTTGAGCCTGCCGGTGGCCACGATGGCCCAGAGCGGCCTGCGCACCGAGGGGGATGTCGCCACCGCCAGTGGGGCCTACGAGGCCGAAGTGCCGGTCAACAGCCAGGCCGAGGCCGACCGCAATGGCGGGCTGGCACGCGCCCTGAGCGTAGTGCTGGGCAAGCTGTCGGGCGACCGCAGCGTGATGTCCCGGCCCGGCGTGGTGCAGGCCCTGCGCAATGCCAAGGATTACGTGGCCAGCTACGACTACAAGCAGGACCAGAGCGTCAGCGCCAGCGGTGCGCCCAGTTTCCGGACCCTGCTGGTGGCCCGTTTCCGCGAGGATGACGTCGATTCGCTGGTCGCCGCGCTGGGCCTGCCGCTGTGGCCGCAGCCCCGACCGAAGCCGGTGCTGTGGCTGGCCGTCGATGACGGCAGCGGCCCGCGCCTGGTCAGCGTGCAGCAGGCCAATGCCGCGCGCCCGCTGCTGAACCGCGCCATCGAGCGCGGCTACAAGCTGGGCCTGCCCAGTGGGGGCGCTGCCGAACAGGCGCTGGCCGGTGCCATCTGGCGCCAGGACAGCGCCGCCGTGGCCCGCGCCTCTTCGCGCTACTCGCCGCCGATGCAGCTGATCGGCAAGCTCTACCGTGCCAATGGCGGCTGGCAGGCGGACTGGGTGTTCGTCGACGATGGCCGTGAACTGAACAGATGGACCAGCAAGGACGCCAACGCCATGCGCGCGATGGCCGCGGGCGCCGACGGCGCGGCCGACGCGCTGGTCAAGCGTTATGCCAAGGCGGGTGTGGCCACCGGCCAGGCGGGCAGCTACCGGGTGGTGGTCAACGGCATCAACAGTGCCGATGACTACCTGCGACTGGCCGCGGGCCTGCGCGACGTGCCGGTGGTGCGCAATGTCACTCCGCTGCACGCCAGCGCGGGCCGGCTGGAGCTGACCGTGGAAATGACCACCGGCCTGGCCGGCTTCAACCGCATGCTGGGTGACAGCGGCGTGCTGGTTCCAAACGCCCCGCTGCCTGCCCTTCCGACACCGATCGATGACACCACCGGCGTGCCGGTGCAGGCGCCGGTCAGCAACGAGTACCGACTGCGATGACCCTGACGCCGGAAGCTGAAATCGCGCAGTTCCTGCGCCGGGTCAAATACATCCTGCTTGCCGGCCTGATCGGCTGGATCGTGTGGCTGCTGGCGCCGATCCTGACGCCGTTCGTGCTGGCGCTGGCGCTGGCCTGGCTGGGTGATCCGCTGGTGGACCGCATCGAGGCCACCGGGCGCTCGCGCATGACCGGCGTGGTGCTGGTGTTCGTGGCCATGGTGCTGGTGATCGTCGCCGCGCTGCTGGTGCTGGTGCCGATGATCGAAAAGCAGATCACCACCCTGGTGGCGGCCGTGCCCCAGGCGCAGGCCTGGCTGATGCAGACCGGCATTCCGTGGTTCGAGCAGAAGACCGGCCTGGAGGTGATGCAGTGGCTGGACCCGGATCGCCTGATCGAATGGGTGCGCAGCCATTGGCAGCAGGCCGGCGGCTTCGCCAAGACCTTCATGGGATATGTCTCGCGCTCGGGCTTCACGATGGTGACCTGGGTGGTCAACATCCTGCTGCTGCCGATCCTGGCGTTCTACTTCCTGCGCGACTGGGACAAGCTGGTGGAGCGGGTCGCCTCGGTCATTCCGCGCAACCACATCGGCACCATCACGGCGCTGGCGCGCGAATCCAACGAGGTGCTGGGGGCCTTCATCCGCGGCCAGTTCCTGGTGATGCTGGCACTGGGCGTGATCTATGCCGGCGGCCTGTCGCTGGTGGGGCTGAAGCTGGGGCTGCTGATCGGCATGATCGCGGGCCTGATCAGCTTCATTCCATACCTGGGCGCGACCACCGGCATCCTGATGGCGATCATCGCCGCGCTGGTGCAGGCGCAGGGTTTCGACCTGAAACTGCTGATACTGGTCGGCGTGGTGTTCACGGTCGGCCAGTTGCTGGAGAGTTATGTACTGACGCCACGCATCGTCGGCGACAAGATCGGCCTGCATCCGGTGGCGGTGATCTTCGCGGTGATGGCAGGCGGCCAGCTGTTCGGCTTCCTCGGCATGCTGCTGGCGCTGCCGGTGGCTGCCGTGTCCAACGTGCTGCTGCGCTATGCGCACCAGCGCTATCGGCAGAGCGATCTTTACGCGGGTGAGAAATCGGCGATCGTGCTTGACGGTGTGGTCGAGCCGCCCCACATCATCCTCGACACGAACGACAAGGGCCCCGACCTGAAGTGATGGGTGTGCCGCAATTGCCGCTGGCCCTGCACTACCCGCGGGACCAGCGCCTGGAGACCTTCATCGGCGCACCGGATGGTGCGCTGGCGCAGCTGCGCGCGATCGCGGTCGGTGCCAGCCACGACTGGGTCTACCTGGAAGGCGCGGCAGGCACGGGCAAGACGCATCAGGCGCTGGCGATGTGTTCCAGCGCCGAGCAGGCCGGGCGGCTGCCGACCTATGTGCCGCTGGCCAGTGCGGCCGGCCGTGTGCGTGCAGCGCTGGAGGGGCTGGAGGCGCGCGAGCTGGTCGCGCTGGACGGACTGGACGAGATTGCCGGCAACCGTGAGGACGAGATTGCCCTGTTCGATTTCCATAACCGTGCGCGCGCTGCCGGCGTGACCGTGCTCTACACGGCGCAGAAGGCGCCGGGCGAACTCGGACTGGTGCTGCCGGACCTGCGCTCGCGGCTGGGCCAGTGCGTGCGGGTGCTGCTGCAGCCGCTGGACGAGGAAGGACGCGCGGCGGTGCTGCGCGAGCGCGCGCTGCGACGGGGGCTGGCGATCGACGAGGCCGCGATCGAGTGGCTGCTGTCGCACACCGGGCGCGAGCTGGGCGGGCTGATCACGTTGCTGGACTGGCTGGACCGCGAATCGCTGGCGGCCAAGCGTCGGATCACCGTGCCGTTCCTGCGCCAGGTGCTGGAAGAAGGCCGCCCTCGCTACTGAGGTTGGGGTTTGTTTTGCAGGGCTGCCGCCCTGCACCCGCCGAAGCCAGTGCCGAAGCCGGAGCAACGTCAACGTCAAACGCTGGCTTCCTCAGGGGAGGCGGGGTGGCTCAGGTTGCGGGGGACGGCGCAAGTACGTCCATGTAGCCTCGGTCGCGCCATCCATGGCGCTCACGCCCCCGCAA
>NZ_JBRRET010000057.1:0-19391 GCF_056760435.1 Stenotrophomonas sp. STEN008
CCCCCCGCCCCCCGCGCCCCCGGCCCCCCCCGCCCCCCCCCCCCCCCCCCCCCCCCCGGGCTGGGGGGCCACTAACAACTCACCCCCCCGCGCGGGGGCCCCCCCCACCCCGGGTCCCCCCCCCCCCCCACCCCCGGGCCGTACTCACCCCCAGGCGATCAATCCGATCGCCAGCACTGCCAGCGCCAGGCCGGCCCGGTTCCACTTCGTGGTCGGTTCGCCAAAGGCAAACACGCCCACCAGCGCGCCCAGTACCACCACGCCGATGTTCATGCCGGCGAACACCGTGGCCGGGCTGTCCGGCATCGCCTGGTGCGCGTGCACATAGAACAGGATGTTGCCGCCGTTGAGCAGGCCCAGCAGCGCACCCGCGCCGAGGTTGTGCCAGGCCAGCCGGCTGCGACCGCTGAAGTGCCGCCACAGCTGCAATGCCAGCATCAGTACGAAGGCCACGCTGAAGCTGGCCAGCACCGCCGCCATCGACGGCGTGCCGGACAGCGCCACCTGCTTGAGCAGCACGTCCACCACCGCGAAGCCGCCCCACACGCCCAGCAGCCAGCCCCAGCCACCCGGCGAGGACGCCACCGCCGGACCGCGCGGGCGCAGGCTGATGGCCACCATCGCCAGCAGGCCCAGGCCGAGCCCGGCCAGCTTCCACGGCGTGGCGGTCTGGCCGAAGAACAGGAACGCCGCCGCCAGTGACAACAGCAGCGACAGCCGCTGCGCCACGTCGCTGCGGACGATGCCGGCCACCGCCACTGCGCGGCCCAGCACCAGGAAGATCGAGGGCAGCGCCACCGCCAGCGCCAGCAACGACGGCCACGGGGCATGCGGCGCGCGCAGCGCATCCAGCGGCGGCTGCAGCACCACGGCGGTCAGGGTCGCAGCCACCAGATAGTTCCAGGTGACCATCTGCGCAACATCCAGTTGGCGGCGTCCGGCCACCTTCAACAACACCGAAACCAGCACGCTGCAGATCACGGCCAAAGACAGGTAGAGCATGGGGCGGGCACAGGGCAGGGGCGGGGGACGGTATCATGGTGCCATGCACAAGCCTTCGTTCCCCGTCGCCCCTGGCGAAACCGCCTGCCTCGAACTGGACGGCCCGGCCGGCCCGCTGGAAGTGGTCGTCGACCTGCCCAAGGCCGATGTGCCGGTGCAGCCGATCGTGGCCATCGTCTGCCATCCGCTGTCCACCGAGGGCGGCACCCTGCACAACAAGGTGGTCACCATGACCGCCAGCACCCTGCGCGAGCTGGGCATCGCCACGGTGCGCTTCAACTTCCGCAGCGTCGGTGGTTCGGCGGGCACCTTCGATGGCGGCGTGGGCGAGCAGGATGACCTGAAGACCGTGACCGCCTGGGTGCGCAGCCAGCGCCCCGACGACCGCCTGTGGCTGGCCGGCTTCAGCTTTGGTGCGTTCGTTTCGCTGAAGGCGGCCGCCACGCTGCAGCCGGAGGCGCTGATCTCGATCGCGCCGCCGGCCGGCCGCTGGGATTTCGACGGCGTGCAGCCACCGGCCCGCTGGCTGGTGATCCAGGGCGAGCAGGACGAGATCGTCGACCCGCAGGCGGTCTATCAGTGGCTGGACGCGCTGCAGGCTCCGCATGAGCTGGTGCGGATGCCCGACACCAGCCACTTCTTCCATCGCAAGCTGATCGACCTGCGTGGTGCGTTGACCCACGGCGTCAAGCACTGGCTGGGCGCAGCGGCATGAGTGCAGTCGAGTTGACCCCGTCGCAGCGGTATGCGGCCGGGGTTGCCCGGGGTGACTGGCAGGACGACCCGGCCCAGCACGCGGCGCTGGCCGAGCTGGACCGCATCCACGTGGGCCTGCTGGACAACGCCGACGACGGCTGGCTGGACCGGTTGTCCTCGTTCTGGAAGAAGCCCGAGCCGGTCAAGGGGCTGTATTTCTGGGGGGGAGTCGGCCGCGGCAAGACCTTCCTGGTGGATCTGTTCTACGACGGGCTGCCAATCAAGCAGAAGTACCGCACCCACTTCCATCGTTTCATGCGCAGCGTCCACGAGCGCCTGCGCGAGCACCAGGGCCAGAGCGACCCGTTGGCGAAGATCGCCCAGGAATGGCGCAGCAACCTGCGCGTGCTGGTGCTGGACGAATTCTTCGTCACCGACATCGGCGACGCCATGCTGCTGGCGCGCCTGCTCGAACGCCTGTTCGCCGAGGGCGTGACCCTGGTCACCACCTCCAATACGGCGGTGGAGAACCTGTATCTCAATGGCCTGCAGCGCGAGAGCTTCCTGCCCGCCATCAGCCTGCTGCAGCGCTTCTGCGTCGAGCTGTACGCCGAAGGCACGGAGGATTACCGGATGCGCGCGCTGACCCGCTCGCCGGTGTACCGCGCGCCGCTGGCCGCCGATAGCGACGACTGGCTCGCCACGCGCTGGAACGAACTGAGTGGTGGTCAGCCCGCCAAGGCCGGCAACATCGAGATCGAAGGCCGCAAGATTCCGGTCCGCGGCCGGGGCAAGAGCATCGCCTGGTTCGACTTCGCCGCCCTGTGCGAAGGCCCGCGCGGCCCATCGGACTACATCGAGATCGCACACGAGTTCAATACGGTGCTGCTGGGCGGCATTCCCGCCTTCGATCGCCTGAACGAGGACGCCGCGCGCCGCTTCGTCAACCTGATCGACGAACTGTACGACCGCCACGTCAACCTGGTCTGCACCGCCAGCACCTTGCCGGTCGAGCTGTACACCGGCCAGCGCCTGCAGGGCGCGTTCGAGCGCACCGCCTCGCGCCTGATCGAGATGCAGAGCGCTGAATACCTGGGTACCCCGCACCGGGCGTGAGGGCCCGGGAGCTGCACGATCTGCCGGAAGGGCAGCCGCGCGCAGGCGCTGCAGCGGCAGCTCGACGTTACCGGCTGGGCGCCAGTGCGTTGCCCTGCGGCCGCTCATCCGGCCCGGTCGACACCTGCAGGCCGTTGTCGCTGCGCTCCAGCAGCCGCAGCGGCTGGCCCTGGTAACGCACTTCCAGCGCATCGTGGGTATCGGCCAGCGCACGCACCAGCGGGCACAACGCCATCGCGCTGGCCTCCACACGCTGGGCACCGGCTTCCAGGCGCCGGTCCAGCTCGGCATCCAGGCGCTCGGCACGTTCCTCCATGGCGTCGCTGCGGCCGGTGAAGACCTGCCAGAGCACGCTGCGGGCGATCGAGCCGGACAGCGTCTCGGCCATGTCCTGCACCTTCGCCTCGAATCCGGGACCGAAGGTCGCCTGTTCCCAGTAGCCCTTTCCGAGCGTCCCCTCGATCCAGTCATCCGCCTGCCGCCGCAGGCGCCTGACCTTGCGGCTGTTGGCGGTGCCGGTCAGGCTCTCGTAGACGCCATCGAGCGCGTCGAAGCTCAGCTGGCTGACATCGCGCGCCAATGCCGTGGCGGCGGGCATCAACCGGCGCGCGCCGGCCTCCAGCTGGCGCAGGCGGGCGGCATCGGCGTCGCTGACCGGCACGATCGTGTCATCCAGGCTCAGCACACCATCGTGGAACACCACCTCGTGCGGCGCCTGTGGGCCGTGTCGCAGCCAGATGCCGCCGCTGTCCACCAGCACGTCATAGTCCGTGCGGATGCCACACTGGTCCGCGTGCAGCTTCGGCGCGTCGGCCGCCTGCGCCGGCATGATGCACAGCGCCGACAGCACTGCCAGGGCAGGCAGTCGCAGGTCCATTGGACATTCCTTTTCCAGTCGCCAGAGCCCAGCGTCCGCCTCTCCGGCGTATCCGTCATCGGCCGGAAGTCACGCCGTCCACCGGATTCCCACCGGCTGCCCACCTTCTATCCACAGGGTTGTCCCTTGGTCATTCCGTTACTGTCATGTGAAGCTGTCATTGTTCTGTTTCCGCACGCCGTTGTACCGCCGGAATGACGCGTTCCGGTCTTGACTGCGCGGCCCGTTCCGGCAGGTCCAAAGCGTCCGATCCGGGCGCCGATGGCACGATCCTTGCGGCGCAAGGGATTGCCGAATTTCACTACATTTGGCGTTGACGGACCCCACCACCCCCACTATCTTGTGGCCATCGGTCGCAGCGACCCCACGTCGCAAGGACAACGGGGAAGGCGCAGAGGCGGGAGCCACGCGGCACCCCCGTCCACAGCGATACCCGTCGGCGACCGTCACGGCAGCGGCAGGCGCAGGTCTCACCTCCTGCGACGCCCAGCTGCCATCCTGGACCGTCATGTCCTGGGCCGCGCCACCGATGCACCTGCAACCACCCCATCACGCCAAGAGGACACACGCCGTGACCACCGAAACCAGCGCCACCATCGAAAAGGAAAGCGAGTTCCTGTTGACGTCGCCGCCGACGGCCAACGCGATGAGTGTGACCAAGCGCAATGGCACGACCGAACTGGTGGATCTGAACAAGATCGTGCGTGCGGTGCAGCGTTCCTCCGAAGGCCTGCACGCCGTCGATCCGATGCGCGTGGCCACCCGCACCATTTCCGGCCTGTACAACGGCGCCACCACCCGCGAACTGGACGAGCTGTCCATCCGCACCGCCGCCCTGCTGATCGGTGAAGAACCCGAGTACGGCCGTCTGGCCGCGCGCCTGCTGGCCAACTACATCGCCAAGGAAGTGTCGGGCCAGGAAATCTATGCCTTCTCGCAGTCGGTCAGCCGTGGCCATGAAGTCGGCCTGATCAACGACCGCCTGCTGAACTTCGTGCAGACCAACGCGCGCAAGCTCAACGATGCGATCGACATCTCGCTGGACCTGAACTTCGATTACTTCGGCCTGCGTACCCTGTACGACCGCTACCTGCTGCGCCATCCGCACACCCGCAAGGTGATCGAGACCCCGCAGCAGTTCTTCCTGCGCATCGCCAGCGCGCTGAGCGAGGACGTGTCCGAGACCCTGGCGCTGTACAAGCGCATGGGCAACCTGGACTACCTGCCGTCCAGCCCGACCCTGTTCAACTCCGGCACCACCCACGAGCAGCTGTCCTCGTGCTTCCTGCTCGATTCGCCGCAGGACTCGCTGGAGTCGATCTACTCCAAGTACGGCGACATCGCCCAGCTGTCGAAGTTCTCCGGCGGCATCGGCGTCAGCTACACCCGCGTGCGTTCGCGTGGTTCGCTCATCAAGTCCACCAACGGCCATTCCAACGGCATCGTGCCGTGGCTGAAGACCATGGACTCGTCCGTGGCGGCGGTGAACCAGGGTGGCAAGCGCAAGGGCGCGGCCTGCGTGTATCTGGAAACCTGGCACGCCGACATCGAGGATTTCCTCGAGCTGCGTGACAACACCGGTGATGAAGCCCGCCGTACCCACAACCTGAACCTGGCCAACTGGGTGCCGGACCTGTTCATGAAGCGCGTCGAGGCCGACCAGGAATGGTCGCTGTTCGATCCGCGCGTCGTGCCGGAGTTCACCGATCTGTTCGGCGAAGCCTTCGAGCAGGCCTATCTGCAGGCCGAAGCCCAGGGCAAGGCCAACCGCACCATCTCTGCCCGCAAGCTGTACGCCCGCATGATGCGTACGCTGGCCGAGACCGGCAACGGCTGGATGACCTTCAAGGACAAGTGCAACCGCGCCAGCAACCAGACCCTGCGTCCGGGCAACGTGATCCACCTGTCCAACCTGTGCACGGAAATCCTGGAGGTCACCTCCAACGATGAAACCGCGGTGTGCAACCTGGGTTCGATCAACCTGGGCAACCACTTCGACGAGCACAACGAGTTCGACTTCGAGAAGCTGGCCGAGACCGTGCGCCTGGCCGTGCGCCAGCTCGACCGTGTCATCGACCTGAACTTCTACCCGATCGAAACCGCCCGCCGCGCCAACCTGCGCTGGCGCCCGGTCGGCCTGGGCTGCATGGGCCTGCAGGACGTGTTCTTCCGCAAGCGCCTGCCGTTCGACAGCGCCGAAGCCCGTGCCCTGTCGAAGAAGATCGCCGAGACGATCTACTTCCACGCGCTGGAAACCTCGACCGAGCTGGCCCAGGAACGCGGCAAGCACCCGTCGTTCAACGACACCCGTGCCGCCAGTGGCGAACTGCAGTTCGACGCCTGGAACGTGGTGCCGGAAGACACCGCGCGCTGGGATGCCCTGCGTGCCCGCATCAAGGAGCACGGCCTGCGCAACTCGCTGATGATCGCGATCGCCCCGACCGCGACCATCGCCTCCATCGCCGGCTGCTACGAGTGCGTCGAGCCGCAGGTGTCCAACCTGTTCAAGCGCGAAACCCTGTCCGGTGACTTCCTGCAGGTCAACCGCTACCTGGTGAACGAGCTGAAGAAGCTGGGCCTGTGGACCGCCGACATGCGCGATGCCATCAAGCTGGCCGAAGGTTCCATCGCCGGCCTGACGCAGATTCCGGAAACCCTGCGTGAGGTCTACCGCACTGCGTGGGAACTGCCGATGCGTTCGCTGATCGACATGGCCGCCGAGCGTGGCGCCTTCATCGACCAGTCGGCCTCGCTCAACCTGTTCATGGAAAGCCCGAACATTGGCGCGATGTCGTCCATGTACATGTACGCGTGGAAGCAGGGCATCAAGACCACCTACTACCTGCGCTCGCGTCCGGCCACCAAGATCGCCAAGACCACGGTCAGCAACGCGGCCCCGGCCAAGGTGTTCAGCCCGGACGAAGCCATCGCCTGCTCGCTGGAGAACCCGGAAGCCTGCGAGGCCTGCCAGTAATCGCGCGCTGTGCCGTAGATGGAGCCGGGCTCGGCCCGGCTGCGCAATGACAAGGTAGCGCCGGGCCATGCCCGGCGTTTTGACCCGAGAAGACAAGGAAACACCCATGGCCGACAAGCCCAAGCAGATGCTGCTCGATCCCGGTTTTGAACTGACGTTGCGCCCGATGCGCTACCCGCAGTTCTATGACATGTACCGGAATGCGATCAAGAACACCTGGACGGTGGAAGAGATCAATTTCCAGATCGACATCACCGACCTGCACAGCAAGATGTCGCCGGGTGAGCGCCACCTGATCCATCGCCTGGTCGCGTTCTTCGCCACCGGCGATTCGATCGTGTCCAACAACCTGGTGCTGAACCTGTACCAGCACCTCAATGCGCCGGAAGCGCGCATGTACCTGTCGCGCCAGCTGTATGAAGAAGCGCTGCACGTGCAGTTCTACCTGACCCTGCTCGACAACTACCTGCCGGACCCGGAAGAGCGCGCCAAGGCGTTCTCGGCGGTGGAGAACATCGACTCGATCAAGAAGAAGGCCGATTTCTGCTTCAAGTGGATCGACTCGATCCAGGACCTGACCCGCATCGAGACCCGCGAACAGCGCCGCCAGTTCCTGCTCAACCAGATCTGCTTCGCCGCCTGCATCGAAGGCCTGTTCTTCTTTGCTGCGTTCGCCTACGTGTACTACTTCCGTTCGCGCGGCCTGCTGCCGGGCCTGGCCTCGGGCACCAACTGGGTGTTCCGCGACGAAAGCGCCCACATGGAGTTCGCGTTCGAGTCGGTGCGCGTGGTCCGCGAGGAAGAGCCGGACCTGTTCGATGACGAGATGAAGCAGCAGGTGTACGACATGCTGGCCGAAGCGATCGAATGCGAAGTGCAGTTCGCCGAGGACGTGCTGTCCGGCGGCGTGGCGGGCATCTCCACGCGCGACATGCGCCAGTACCTGCAGCACTGCGCCGACCAGCACTTCGCCAAGCTGGGCATGGAAAAGAAGTACAACGTGCGCAACCCGCTGCCGTTCATGGAACTGCAGGACGTGCAGGAGCTGACCAACTTCTTCGAACGCCGCGTTTCGGCCTACCAGGTCGGCGTGCAGGGCGAAGTTGCCTTCGACATGAACTTCTGACCCGTCCGGTCAGGCCTGTCGCAGCGAAAACCCCGGCCGATGCCGGGGTTTTTTGTGGGTGGCGCCGGGCATGGCCCGGCGCTACCGCCGCCCTTCCACCGCCATGCGCACCGCCAGCCCGGCCAGGACCGTGCCCATCAGCCAGCGCTGTGCCGCCTGCCAAGTGGGGCGCGCGGCGAGAAATGCCGCGATGCTGCCGGCCAGCACCACGATCACCGCGTTCACGCTCAGGCTCACCACGATCTGGGTAGCACCCAGGACCAGCGACTGCATCAGCACGCTGCCGTGTCCGTCCGGATGCAGGAACTGCGGCAGCAGGGACAGGTACATCACCGCGATCTTCGGGTTCAGCAGATTGGTCAGAAAGCCCATCGCAAACAATCTGCGTGGGGTGTCCTGCGGCAGGTCGCGCACCGCGAGCGGCGAGCGGCCACCGGGTTTGAGCGCCTGCCAGGCCAGGTACAGCAGGTAGAACGCCCCCCCGATGCGCAGCGCGTCGTAGGCGAACGGCACCGTCATCAGCAGGGCGGTGATGCCCAGCGCCGCGCACAGCATGTAGAACACGAAACCCAGCACCACCCCACCCAGCGAGACCAGGCCGGCGCGGCGGCCCTGGCAGATCGAGCGCGAGACCAGGTAGATCATGTTCGGCCCGGGCGTGAGCACCATGCCCAGCGAGATGAGGGCGAACGCCAGCAGATCGGAGGTCGCGGGCATGGGCAGTCCTGGCAGTGGGCGTGGCGCAGTGTAGCGCTGCCTGTACGGGGCCTGGCTTAACATTGCCGCACCCCACACCGAAGCCCTACCCATGACCCCGATCCCTGAAACCGTGCCACCGATCGAAGTGCGCATGGCCGAAATCGTCTTTCCCAACCATACCAACCATATGGGCACGCTGTTTGGTGGCCAGGCGCTGGCGTGGATGGACAAGGCCGCCTTCCTCGCCGCCGCCCGCTACTCGCGCCGCACCGTGGTGACCGCGCGCAGCGACCAGGTCGACTTCAAGCTGCCGATCCGCATCGGCCAGATGGTGGAAACGATCGGCCGCATCGTCGAGGTCGGCCGCAGCTCGATGAAGGTCGAGGTGGAACTGATTGCCGAAGACCTGCACAGCGGCGAGCGCAGGCTCTGCACCCGCGGCCACTTCGTGATGATCGCGCTGGACGAGGCGGGCCAGCCGATCGCGGTGCCGCCGCTGCCGGCGCCCTGAGCCGGCGCTTGTGGGGGCGCCGTGCTGCCCCCATCTGGTCGGCATGACCCCGCCGCTGACCGACTTCATCGACCGCGCCCAGCGCCTGTTCGTGCTGACCGGCGCTGGCTGCAGCACGGCCTCGGGAATCCCCGATTACCGGGATACCGATGGCCAATGGAAACGCACGCCGCCGGTCACCTACCAGGCATTCATGGGCGAGGCCGCCACCCGCCAGCGCTACTGGGCACGCAGCCTGCTGGGCTGGCCGCGCTTCGGCCTGGCCCAGCCCAACGGCACCCACCAGGCGCTGGCCGCGCTGGAGAAGCAAGGCAAGGTGCAGTTGCTGCTGACCCAGAACGTGGATGGCCTGCACCAGCGCGCCGGCAGCCAGAACGTGATCGACCTGCATGGGCGGCTGGACCTGGTGCGCTGCATGGGCTGCGAGCGCCGCAGCGGTCGCCAGGCGTTCCAGCAGCGCCTGCTGGACGCCAATCCCGGCTGGGACACGCTCGAGGCCGGCATCGCCCCCGACGGCGACGCTGATCTGGAGACCGATTTTTCCTCCTTCGTGGTGCCCGACTGTCCGTCCTGTGGCGGCCTGCTGAAGCCGGACGTGGTGTTCTTCGGCGAGAACGTGCCGCGTGAACGCGTGGCGGCAGTGCATGAGCACCTGCAGCAGGCCGATGCCGTGCTGGTGGTGGGGTCCTCGCTGATGGTCTATTCCGGCTTCCGTTTCGTGCAGGCCGCAGCAAAGGCCGGATTGCCGGTGGCTGCCGTGAACCGTGGCCGCACCCGCGCCGACGACCTGCTGCAGTTCAAGGACGAGCGCGATTGCGCTGAAGCGCTGGCCGGGTTCGTCATCGGGTAGCGCCAGGCCATGCCCGGCGAGCATGCAGCGCCACCGCGAAACAGCGATCCATCCACATGGTTGATTCGCCGCCCTTGCAGCGGTGCAATACGCACCCCCCTCTGCCCGTCCCTGCACCCCTCGTGAGCCAGCTGTTCTCGCCGATCACCTTCGGCCGCCTGACCCTGTCCAACCGCATCGTCATCGCGCCGATGTGCCAGTATTCCGCCGAAGACGGGCGCGCCAGCGATTGGCATGCCATGCATCTGGGCAACCTGGCGCAATCCGGTGCCGGCCTGCTGATCCTGGAAGCGACGGCGGTTGAGCCGCGTGGACGCATCAGCTGGGCCGACCTCGGCCTGTGGGATGACGGTACCGAAGCTGCGCTGGCACACGTGCTGGCCAGCGTGCGGCGCTGGTCGCCGATGCCGCTGGGCATCCAGCTGGGCCATGCCGGCCGCAAGGCCTCGGTACAGCGTCCCTGGGACGGCGGTGGCCAGCTGCCGGCCGATGATGCACGTGGCTGGACCACGGTGGCGCCGTCAGCGCTGCCGTTCCATGCTGCCGATCCCGCGCCGCAGGAACTGGATGAGGCGGGCATCGCGGGAATCGTTGCTGCCTTCGCCGCCAGCGCGGTGCGCGCCGAACGCCTGGGCTTCGAACTGATCGAAGTGCATGCCGCGCACGGCTATCTGCTGCACCAGTTCCTGTCACCGCTGAGCAACCGGCGCACCGATGGCTACGGGGGTTCGCTGCCCAATCGCCTGCGCCTGCTGGTAGAGGTATTCGATGCCGTGCGCGCGGCAGTGTCCGACAAGGTGGCCGTCGGCGTGCGCATCTCCGCCAGCGACTGGGTCGACGGTGGCTGGGATCTGCTGCAGAGCGAAGCGCTGTCCCAGGTGCTGGACGCGCGTGGCTGCGATTTCCTGCACGTGTCCAGCGGCGGCCTGGATGAGCGCCAGAAGATCAGCGTCGGGCCGGGCTACCAGGTGCCGTTCGCGGCCGCGATCAAGGCCAAGGTGCGCATGCCGGTCATCGCGGTGGGGATGATCACCGAACCGGAGCAGGCCGAATCGATCCTGCGTCATCGCCACGCCGATGCCATCGCCCTGGCCCGCGGCATCCTCTACGACCCGCGCTGGCCCTGGCACGCGGCAGCCGCGCTGGGCGACAGCGTGGTGCCGGCCGCGCAGTACCTGCGCTGCGAGCCGCGTGAGGCACGCGGCGTGTTCACCCCGCGCTGAAGGTCATGCCCGCCAGGCCGGCGGCAGGCCGGCCTGCAGGTGATCGAACAGCGCACGGATCCTGGCGGTGAAGTCGCGGCGGTCGCTGACGCAGAAATAGACCTCCATCGGTTCCGGGCGCCATGCGCTGTCCGCGCCGAACACCGCCTGCAACCGGCCATCGCGCAGAAAGGGATCGGCCACGAAGGCCGCCAGCCGGGTGATGCCGGCACCGGCCGCGGCCAGTTCGGCCAGCGCGTCGATGTCATCGCACACCATGCCGGGCGGCAGCGGCGCATCCGCGCGCTGGTCGCCCTTGCGCAGGCCCCAGCGCAGAGGCCGCCCATCGGTGGGGAAACGATGCAGCACACCCCGATGCCCGCGCAGTTCGGACGGCTCCTGTGGGCAGCCATGCGCCTGCAGGTAGGCAGGCGAGGCGCAGAAGACGAAGGGAATGCGTGCCAGCGGCCGCGCCACGACGCCGTCCTCCAGCTGCGCACCGATGCGGATGCTGGCATCGACCGCCTCCGGACCATGCTGCACGGCCCGGTCGGACAGCCGCAGTTCCAGCTGCAGCTGCGGATAGCGTTGCTGCAGTGAAGGCAGCAGGGGCGCCAGCACGTGGCGGCCGAACGCGCGGCTGCTGGCGATGCGCAATGGCCCGGCCGGCTCGATGTCACCGCTGGTGACCAGGGCCTGCGCCCGCGCCAGATCGGTTTCGATGTGGCGCACCTGCGCCAGGTACAGCGCACCGGCCTCGCTCAGCGCCAGCTGGCGCGTGCTGCGGTTCAGCAGGCGCACGCCCAGGTGTGCCTCCAGGCGATGGATGTTCTGGCCGACGGCGGTGGCGCTGATGCCAAGGCTGCGGGCCGCAGCGGCAATACTGCCGGTGTCTGCGGTGCGGGTGAAGCTGCGGATCAGCTGCAACAGGTTCATGACCCGCCAGCGTGCCACGAAAGCCCGCCACGATCACTTGGAACTGTCCGAAGTGGTTCGTTGCATCGGTGACAATGGATCACGCGGGCGGGGTGCTGCCCTACACTTGCAGGATGCGACCCGATTCCATCCTCACCCTGTCCTGCCCCGACCGTACCGGCATCGTCTACCGCGTGTCGGGCCTGTTGTTCGATCATGGCTGCAACATCCTCGACGCCCAGCAGTTCGGCGACGAGGAAAGCGGCCGGTTCTTCCTGCGCGTGCATTTCGACCGCGACGCCAGCCTGCCCCTGGACACGGTACATGCGTCCATGGCAGCACTGGCCCGCGAGTTCGACATGGACTGGCAGCTGCAGGACGGTCGGCGTCGTGCGCGCCTGCTGGTGCTGGTCAGCAAGCAGGGGCACTGCCTGAATGACCTGCTGTTCCGTGCGCACAGCGGGCAGCTGAAAGTGGATATCGCGGCAGTGGTGTCCAACCATGCCGATTTCGCACCGCTGGCTGCGTCCTACGGCGTGCCGTTCCACCATCTGCCGGTGAACGCGGATACGCGTGCGGTGCAGGAACAGCAGATCATCGATCTGGTCGAACACGAGCGTATCGACCTGGTGGTGCTGGCGCGCTACATGCAGATTCTTTCACCCACCCTGTGCCGCGCGCTGGCCGGCCGGGCGATCAACATCCATCACAGCTTCCTGCCCAGCTTCAAGGGCGCGCAGCCCTATCACCAGGCGCACGCGCGCGGGGTCAAGATCATCGGCGCCACCGCGCACTATGTCACCGAGGATCTGGACGAAGGTCCGATCATCGAACAGGACGTGGCCCGGGTCGATCATGCGATGACGCCGCGCGACCTGGTACGCCTGGGCAGCGATACCGAATCGCAGGTGCTGGCGCGTGCCGTGCGCCGCCATGTGGAGCACCGCATCCTGCTCAACGGGCACCGCACGGTGGTGTTCCGCTGATACCTGCCCGGCCGGACGTGCGTCAGAGGATCCCGATCCCCGCAGTGCCCAGTGCTTCGCGCACCATCCCGTCGTTGGCCTCGGTCACCGGCCGGGTCAGGTCCCAGAGGAATTTCACCCTGAAGCGGGACGTGGCTGCGTCCTGCGCGCTCCACAGCACGCAGTAGTCGCGGGCCAGGCCACAGACGTGCACCTCGTCGATGCCGCGCTCATGCAGCCAGCCGGCCAGGCCGGTGGCGGGGCGCCCGCCATCGGGGCCGTGGTTCTCGCGGAAGGCGCTGTAGGAATCCACCTGCTGGCGGGTGCCCTTGCGCAGGATCAGGTCGGCCATGTTCCAGTCCACCTGCGGATGCAGGGCGGCACCGGCGCTGCCCTGCACGCAGTGGTCCGGCCACAGGGTCTGCGGTTGCGCATGCAGCAGGATCGTTTCGAACGGACGATGGCCGGGGTGCTGGCTGGCGAACGAAGCATGGTCCGCGGGATGCCAGTCCTGGGTGGCCACTACGGTGCGGTAGCGGCGCTGCGCCAGCAGCTGCGCGATCGGCGCGACCAGCGCATCGCCGCGGTCACAGGCCAGCGCGCCACCGGGCATGAAGTCCGGCTGCAGATCGATCACCAGCAGGGCGACAGTGGCGGGCAGGGTGAGCATGGACGTTCCAGCGCGGCGGAAGAGGCGACCAGCGTGGCCGCCCCCTCGCCACACGTCAATCGCCCTGCGGCGTTTCGTTGTCCTGGTCGTAATACAGCAGCCCGATCCGGATCCGCTCGCGGCCGGTCTCCCGGCGGTGCCGGTTGGCATCGCGCAGCGAGTACACGCAGCCACAGTACTCCTGCTGGTAGAACCGCTCGCGCTTGCTGATCTCGATCATGCGGCTGGCACCACCGCCCTTGCGCCAGTTGTAATCCCAGTACTGCAGGCCCTCGTAGCGCGCCGCGGCGCGGATGCCGCAGTCATTGATCTGCGCCATGTTCTTCCAGCGCGAGATGCCCAGCGACGAGCTGATGGTGTCGTAGCCGTGCTCATGCGCGTACAGCGCCGTGCGCTCGAAGCGCATGTCGAAGCACATCGTGCAGCGGATGCCGCGCTCGGGTTCGTTCTCCATGCCGCGCGCGCGGCTGAACCAGTTGTCGGTGTCGTAGTCGCAGTCGATGAAGGGGACGCCATGCTGCTCGGCGAAGCGGATGTTCTCCTGCTTGCGGAGCTCGTATTCCTTCACCGGATGGATGTTGGGGTTGTAGAAGAAGATCGCGTAGTCGATCCCGGAGGCGGTGATCGCCTCCATCACTTCGCCGGAGCAGGGCGCACAGCACGAATGCAGCAGCAGGCGCTTGCCGTCGGCGGGCAGGGACAGGGTGGGGCGTTGGAGCTCGGTCATCATCAGGTACCGCACGGACCGCCGGCAACGGCGGCGGCCCGTGCATCGGGGTGGAGAGACAGGTCAGGCGACGCGGGCGTCGGCGTGCTCGGCACGCAGTTCCACTGCGGCGGCAACCAGTGCCTGCAGTGCAGCGCGGGTTTCCGGCCAGCCACGGGTCTTCAGCCCGCAGTCCGGGTTGACCCACAGCTGCTCCGGCTTCAGCACGGCCAGCGCCTTACGCAGCAGGTCCACCATCTCCGCCTTGTCCGGCACGCGGGGGGAGTGGATGTCATACACGCCCGGGCCGATCTCGTTGGGATAGTTGAACTTCACGAAGGCATCCAGCAGTTCCATGCGCGAGCGTGAGGTCTCGATCGAGATCACGTCCGCGTCCATCGCTGCGACCGAGTGGATGATGTCGTTGAACTCCGAATAGCACATGTGGGTGTGGATCTGGGTGGCATCGCGCACGCCGCTGGTACTGATGCGGAACGATTCCACCGCCCAGTCCAGGTAGGCGCGCCAGTGGGCGCGGCGCAACGGCAACCCCTCGCGGATGGCCGGCTCGTCCACCTGGATCACGCCGATGCCGGCTGCTTCCAGGTCCTGCACTTCGTCCCGCAGGGCCAGCGCGATCTGCCGGCAGGTCACATCGCGTTCCTGGTCGTCGCGCACGAACGACCACTGCAGTACCGTCACCGGACCGGTCAGCATGCCCTTCATCGGCTTGTCGGTGAGCGATTGCGCGTAACTGGACCAGCGCACCGTCATCGGCTGCGGGCGGCTGACGTCGCCGAAGATCACCGGCGGTTTGACGCAGCGCGAGCCATAGCTCTGCACCCAGCCGTTGCCGGTGAAGGCGAAGCCTTCCAGCTGCTCGCCGAAGTACTCGACCATGTCGTTGCGCTCGAACTCGCCGTGGACCAGCACGTCCAGGCCCAGCGCTTCCTGCACGCGTACCGCATGCGCGGTCTGCTGTTCCAGGAAGGCCTCGTACTCGGCCAGGCCCAGCTTGCCGGACTTGTGCCGGGCGCGTGCCTCGCGCACCTCCAGCGTCTGCGGGAAGGAACCGATCGTGGTGGTGGGCAGCAGCGGCAGCTGCAGCGCCGCATGCTGTGCGATGCGGCGCTGCGGGTAGGCGGTGTGCCGCTGCGCATCGGCCACGGTCAGCGCGGCTAGGCGTGCGGCCACGGCCGGGTTGTGCACGCGTGGCGAGCGACGACGCCCCTCCAGTGCAGCGCGGTTGGCAGCCAGGCCTGCTTCCGCATCCGCCCTGCCATCGAGCGCGTCGGCCAGCAGGCGCAGTTCCTGAAGCTTCTGCCGGGAGAACGCCAGCCAGCCCTTCAGTTCGTCATCAAGCTTCTTTTCCAGCGCAAGATCCACGGGCGTGTGCAGCAGGGAACAGGACGGTGCCAGCCAGAGCCGGTCGGCGCCGCGGTCCACCTGGGCAAACCGGGCCAGGATCAGTGCGTTGTCCAGATGGGTGCGCCAGATGTTGCGGCCGTTGACCAGGCCGGCCGACAGCACGCGCTCGGCCGGCAGCGCCTTCAACACGGCGTCCAGCTGCTCCGGCGCGCGCACCAGGTCCACGTGCAGTCCGTCCACCGGCAGGCCGGTGGCCAACGCCAGGTTGTCCTCGAGCGCACCGAAATAGGTCGCGACCAGCAGTTTCGGACGCCGTGCCGTGGCCAACCGGGCATAGGCGCGCTCATAGGCTGCCTGCGCATCGGCGTCGAGATCCTGCACCAGCAGCGGCTCATCCAGCTGCACCCAATCCGCACCGGCGTCGGCCAGCTGGCCGAGCAGCTGCACATAGGCCGGCAGCAGGGCATCCAGCAGGTCCAGTGCGGCGCTGCCGTCGGTGGTCTTGGACAGCAGCAGGAAGCTCACCGGCCCCAGCAGCACCGGACGGGTGTGGATGCCCAGCGCCCTGGCCTCGTTGAACTCGGCCAGCGGCTTGTCACCGCGCAGGGCGAAGGCCTGGCCCGCGTGCAGTTCCGGCACCAGATAGTGATAGTTGGTGTCGAACCACTTGGTCATCTCCAGCGCGCGCAGGTCGATGCCATCGCGCTGCAGGCCACGGGCCGTGGCGAAGTAGGCGGCCAGTGGATCGTGCGCGGCCAGTTCGCGGTAGCGTTCGGGAATGGCATCGAACAGCCATGCGGTGTCGAGCACCTGGTCGTACAGGCTGAAGTCGTTGCTCGGCGGTACATCGACGCCGGCCTCGATCTGCAGCTGCCAGTGCCGGGCACGCAGCGCCGCGGCGGTGGCCTGCAGGGTGGCGGCGTCGTCCTCGCCGGCCCAGTGGCGTTCGAGCGCCCGCTTCAGTTCGCGCTTGGCGCCGATGCGGGGAAAGCCCAGGTTGGTAACAGTGGTCATTGCAGCGTGTCCTCATTGCATATCGGCATTGAGGAACGAAGGAACCGCAGGACGACGCGTGCCGTTGCCGGCCCACGGGCGTCTTGCCAGCGACCTTCGCCCCCGCGGGCGAACCGGATGCCGTGAAAAGGACGCACGTGGCCGCGCACCCTGCAGGCGCAGGACGACGACGGCCCCGGCAACCTCCCCGCGGAGATTCCAGGTCGAGTCAGGGGACGGTCGTGTCCCCCGGCCGGGGCCGGTATTCGGGCTGTTGGACGCGGGCCGCAGCCCACCTACTACCTGCCGCTTCCCAGGCGCGAGCCCAGTGCTGTTGGCAGGATTCGTTTCCATTCACCGCTGCGGGGCAGCTCCGGAATGGGCGCGCGAAGCGCCTTCACCGGATTCCCGTTTAAATTCATCCCTTCATTCGCATGAAGAGATGAATACCTTCGGCGTGCACAAGGTAGGCCGGTTGGCAGCAATGGTCAAGGCCCGGCATCACACCACCGGGATGTGGCACCTTTCTCAGGCCGTGAGAGGCCGGCTTGCGATACTGGGAACCGACGGACGGGAGGTGACGTGTGGCGGCGAAGTACTGCGATCTGGTCATGAAAGGTGGCATCACCAGCGGCATCGTGTACCCCAATGCGGTACTGGCGCTGGCGCGCGAGTATCGCTTCAAGAGCATCGGTGGCACCTCGGCAGGCGCCATCGCCGCCGCGGTGGCGGCGGCGGCGGCCTATGGTGATCGCCGCCAGCAGGCGGGCGAGTCGCTGCCCGGCGATGCCGGGTACGGTGGATTGTCGGCGGTGTCGGCGCAGCTGTCGCGGCGCGGGTTCATCTACGGTCTGTTCCAGCCGGCGCGCGGCGCGCGTGCAGCCTATCGGCTGCTGGTGGTGCTGACCGGCAATGCAGGCTGGCCCCGCAAGCAGCTGTGCCTGGCCATCGCCGTGTTCCAGATCGCGCCGCTGGAAGTGCTGGTGTCGCTGGCATTGCTGCTTGCGCTGGGCGCGTGGGGCGGCGGCTGGAGTGGAGTGGCGGCAACGTTGCTGCCGTCCCTGCTGTGCGCCTACGGCGCTGGCGTGGCCGGGGCCGCGCTGCGGGTCGCGCGGGTGGCACGACGCAATCTGCTGGGCCTGTGCAGCGGCCTCGGCAGCGACGCGCGCCGGCCGGCGTTGACGGAATGGCTGCACGGCTGCCTGCAGCAGCTGTCAGGCAAGCCGGCCGATGTGCCGCTTACCTTTGCCGACCTGCACGATGCGCCGCGCTATGCCGACGAGCCGGACAGCCCGCATGCCATCACCCTGCAGATGATCACCACCTGCGTATCGCACAACGAACCCCGCACGCTGCCGCTGGGCGGCGCGCAGTTCTGGTTCCTGCGCGAAGAGTTCGACCAGCTGTTCCCGGCCAGCGTGGTGCAGTGGCTGGTCAACCATGCGGGTCCGCCGCTGGGCGTGGATGGACGACTCTATTACCGCCTGCCGCAGGGGCCGCAGCTGCCGGTACTGGTGGCAACGCGGATGAGCCTGAGTTTCCCGTTGCTGATCAGCGCAGTGCCGCTGCATGAGCCCTCGCGCCGCGAGCGCCGCTGCGAGCCTGGAGCGACCGCCTCCGATCCGGAACACAACGTGGCCGACAGCATGGAGGGGCTGACCAGTGCCGGCCAGGCCTGCGGCCCGGTGATCACCGCCTTCCGGATCTGCTGGTTCTCCGATGGGGGCATCAGCAGCAACTTCCCGATCCATCTGTTCGACGCGGCGCTTCCGCGCTGGCCGACCTTCGCCATCAACCTGGTCTATCCACAGCATGCGGAGGAGGTCAGCTCCGGCGGCAATGCACGGCAGGCGCTGGAGCGATCGGTGTTCCTGCCCAGCGAAAACCGTCATGGCTGGCAACGCACCTACCAGTCCATCGCCGCGCCGGTGGCCGCCGGCGAGCTTGGCCGTTTCCTGTTCGCGGTGGTGGCAACCATGCAGAACTGGCGCGACCTGCTGCAGGCGCGTGCTCCGGGCTATCGCGACCGCATCGTGCACGTGACCCTGCAGGGTGATGAGGGCGGCATGAACCTGGACATGCCGCAGGAGGTACTGACCCGCATCGCCGACAAGGGCAGCCTGGCCGGTGCGCGCTTCTGCGCGTTCTCCTTCGAGAATCACTACTGGATCCGCTGGCGCAACCTGGCCTCGGCCTACCAGCGTTACACGCTGGAAGTGGCGCGTACCGACGATCCCGCGCAGCAGGTGCTGGCCTATCGGGCGGCGTACACGATGGTGGCTGCCGGCGTGCCGTCGCCACCGTCGTACAAGCTGGGCTCGGAGGACAAGCGGCTGGCGTCACAGCAGTTGTGGGGGCTGATGGTGGAGCAGGGCCGCAGCTGGGAGGATCTCGGCCCGGACCTCACCGACGGCGCACCACGGCCGCTGCCGCAGATGAAGGTGACGCCGATCTACTGACCGCTGCCGCAGCCGATTGAACTGTTCCGGCGGGTGCCGACCTTGTCTGGTGGGTGCCCACCTTGGTCGGCACGATCTGATCCCTGCGGTGGCTCATCGCCAGGGTTCGTGTCGACCAAGGTCGACACCCACCAGGGCAATGCGTCGTTCTGACAGCTTGCGGAGATCTGTCGAAGGCGGGGTGGGTCCGGTTGCGGGGGCGTGAGCGCCATGGATGGCGCGACCGAGGCTACATGGACGTACTTGCGCCGTCCCCCGCAAC
>NZ_JBRRET010000058.1:0-18354 GCF_056760435.1 Stenotrophomonas sp. STEN008
CCCGCGCCCCCCCCCCCCGCCCGCTCCGCCCCCCCCCCCCCCCCCCGCCCCCCCCCCCCCGCCCCGCCCCCCCCCGCCCCCGGCCGCGCCCCCCCCGGCGCCCGCCCCCCCCCCCCCCCCCCGCGACCGTGCAGGCCAATGGCGGGCGATCAGACCCGGCCGAACACCAGAGCCGCGTTGGTGCCGCCGAAGCCGAAACTGTTGGACATCACCGTGTCCAGCACCTGTGCGCGGCTTTCGCGCAGGATCGGGAAGCCTTCCACCGCCGGGTCCAGCTCGCTGATGTTGGCCGAGCCGGCAACAAAGCCATCGCGCATCATCAGCAGGCAGTAGATGGCTTCGTGCACGCTGGCCGCGCCCAGCGAATGGCCGGACAGCGCCTTGGTCGAGGACAGCGGCGGCACGGCCTCGCCGAACACCTCGCGGATCGCGTTGAGTTCGGTGACATCGCCCAGCGGGGTCGAGGTACCGTGCGTGTTGAGGTAGTCCAGCGGGCGGTCCACGTTCTGCAGTGCCATCTTCATGCAGCGCACCGCGCCCTCGCCGGACGGTGCCACCATGTCCGCACCATCGGATGTCACGCCATAACCGATCAGCTCGGCATAAATGCGTGCGCCGCGCGCAACCGCATGATCGTAGTCTTCCAGCACCAGCATGCCGCCACCACCGGCGATGACGAAGCCGTCGCGGTCCTTGTCGTAGGGGCGCGACGCGTTGGCCGGGGTGTCGTTGAAACTGGTCGACAGCGCGCCCATCGCATCGAACATCACGCTCATCGACCAGTGCAGGTCTTCACCACCGCCGGCGAACATGATGTCCTGCGCGCCGTGCCGGATCATGTCCGCGGCGGCGCCGATGCAGTGCGCCGACGTCGCGCAGGCCGCCGACAGCGAGTAGCTCACGCCCTTGATCTGGAACGCGGTGGCCAGGCACGCCGACACGGTGGAGCACATCGTGCGCGGCACCATGTACGGGCCGACCTTGCGCACGCCACGTGCACGCAGCAGATCGACCGCGCCGATCTGCCACTCGCTGGAGCCGCCGCCGGAGCCGGCGATCAGGCCGGTGCGCAGGCCACTGACCTGCGCCTCGTCCAGCCCGGCATCGGCGATGGCATCGCGCATGGCGATGTAGGCGAACGCTGCTGCATCGCTCATGAAGCGCTTCTGCTTGCGGTCGATCAGGGCGTCCAGGTCGAGGTCGACACGACCGCCGATCTGGCTGCGCAGGCCCGCTTCGGCGTGGTCGGCCAATGCGGTGATGCCGGCACGCCCCTCGCGCAGTGCGGAAGAGACGGTATCCAGATCATTGCCGAGGCAGGACGTGATGCCCATGCCGGTGATGACGACACGACGCATCAGAAGCTCCCGGTTTCGGTGAACAGGCCCACGCGCAGGTCGCGAGCGTTGTAGATCTCGCGATCGTCCACATACATGCGGGCGTCGGACTGGGCCATCACCAGCTTGCGGTTGATGACGCGCGTGATGTCGATCTCGTAGCGCACGCGCTTGGCGTCCGGCAGTACCTGGCCGGTGAACTTGACCTCGCCGCAGCCCAGGGCGCGGCCCTTGCCGGGAGCACCCAGCCAGGTCAGGTAGAAGCCGGTCAGCTGCCACATCGCATCCAGGCCCAGGCAGCCGGGCATCACCGGGTCGCCGATGAAGTGGCAGCCGAAGAACCACAGGTCCGGGCGGATATCCAGTTCGGCGCGTACCATGCCCTTGCCATGCGGGCCGCCGTCCTCGCGGATGTCGGTGATGCGGTCGAACATCAGCATCGGGTCGTTGGGCAGACGGCCGGCGGCGGCGCCGAACAGTTCACCGCGTGCGCTGGCCAGCAGCTGGTCGCGGTTGAACGCGTGGAGACGAGTCATGAAACGCAATCCTGGAAGCGACGAACAGGGATACAAGTGCTCGAGAATGCCCTTGGAAGCGCTGCCGATCAAACATTTCAACCGTACGCAACCGTAGTGTTTTCAATGGAATACGCGCATCCTGTTGATGTGCAACGACCATACCTCGGCGTGTGGCCCACCCACGCCGAACCCGCCCCGTACACCTGACATGACCCGACTGCGCAAGATCATCCACGTCGACATGGACGCCTTCTACGCGTCGGTGGAGCAGCGCGACGATCCCTCACTGCGCGGCAAGCCGGTGGTGGTGGCGTGGCGCGGTGCGCGCTCGGTGGTATGCGCGGCGTCCTACGAAGCGCGCGTGTTCGGCGTGCGTTCGGCGATGCCGGCGATGCGTGCCGAGCGCCTGTGCCCGGACGCGATCTTCGTGCCGCCGGACTTCGCGCGTTACAAGGCCGTGTCGCGCCAGGTGCGCGAGATTTTCCTGCGCCATACCGACCTGGTCGAGCCGCTGTCGCTGGATGAGGCCTATCTGGACGTGACCGAGCCGAAAAGTGGCATCGAGCTGGCAACCGAGATCGCACGCACGATCCGCGCACAGATCCGCGACGAGACCCAGCTGACCGCTTCAGCGGGCATCGCGCCGAACAAGTTCCTGGCCAAGATCGCCTCGGACTGGCGCAAGCCCGACGGCCAGTTCGTGATTCCACCGCAACGGGTGGACGCATTCCTGGCGCCGCTGCCGGTCAGCCGCGTGCCCGGCGTGGGCAAGGTGATGGAAGGCAAACTGACGGCGCGCGGCATCATCACCTGCGGTGACCTGCGGCAATGGGCGCTGGCGGATCTGGAGGACGCGTTCGGCAGCTTCGGCCGCAGCCTCTACAACCGTGCACGCGGCGTCGATGAACGGCCGGTGGAGCCGGACCAGCCGGTGCAGTCGATCTCTTCCGAGGACACCTTTGCCGAGGACCTGCTGCTTGAAGACCTGGGCGAGGCCATTGTGCAGCTGGCAGAGAAAACCTGGAACGCCACGCGCCGGACGGAACGCGTGGGCCACACCGTGGTGCTGAAGCTGAAGACGGCGCAGTTCCGCATCCTTACCCGCAGCTTCACCCCGGACCGCCCGCCGGAATCGATGGAGGAGCTGCGCGATGCCGCGCTGGCGCTGCGCGCGCGCGTGGACCTGCCGGCCGACACGCGCTATCGCCTGGTGGGCGTCGGCCTGGGCGGTTTCCGCGACAAGGAACCGGTGGTGCAGGGGGAGCTGTTCGAGCAGGCGTCGAACGATCCACACCGCCCCTGACCGCGGTCCTGCCTCACGGCCACTGCATTTCGCCCTTGGCCACCTTCGCGCTCAGCTGCAGCGACTCCACGCCCTCCAGCCGCGGGTAACGCGCCTGCATCGCCTTCACCAGCGCCTGGCTGTCCTTCGCTTTGGCCGCTTCCGCGTCGAACGCACGGATGTACCCGGCGGTGAAGCGCAGCGCACTGGCGTCCAGCGCCGCCCCTTGCGCGTAATGACCCGGTACCACCACCTGCGGCTTCAGTGCCTGCAGTCGCTGCAGGGTCTGCAGCCAGTCGGCATGCGACTTCGGGGTCTGCGTGTCGGCCATCCACACATGCTCGCCGGCGACCACGGGGATGCCACCGACGATCGCGCGCAGTGAAGGCACCCACAGCACGCTGCGGTCCGGCGTAGGGCCATCGAGTCCGATCAAGGGCAGGCGCTGCCCTTCCAGCAGCAGCGCGTCGCCCTCCAGCACCTGCGGCACAACGATGCGCGCCGGTGCGTCGGCCCCCATCTTCGGGCCCCAGTAGGCACGCTTGCCGGCGTGGGTCTGCTGGATGTGGGCCACGCTCTGCGCCGTGGCGACGATGCGTGCGTGCGGGAAGGCGTCCTGCAGCGTGGCCAGGCCGAAGTAGTAATCGGGATCGCCATGGCTGATGTAGATCGTGGTCAGTTGCTTGCCGCTGGCACGGATCAGCTCGACCAGCCTGCGCGCGTCGCTGGCCGCGAACTGTGCGTCGACCAGGATCGCATCGTGGCGGCCTTCGATCAGCACCGATGACACGGAGAACATCGCCTGCGGGCCAGGATGGAAGTACTGCAGGTGCAGCTGTGATTTCGCCGCCGTGGCCGGCGCCGGGGCAGCCGGTGCGGCCAGCAGCGGGGCGCTGGCGAAGCTGGTGACCAGTGCAAGCGGAAGCAGCAGGGCAACGGAACGCATGCGGAACTCCTTGTGCAGCGCCGGGCCATGCCCGGCATGTAGGTCGATCAGTACGCCGCAGTGATGATCTGCTTCGGGTAGGCATGCGCCTCGAGTTCCGCCACGAAGGCAGCGCCATAGTCGGCGTAGCTGATGCGGCTGTGGCCGCTGGCGTCGGCGAGGAAGGCCTTGGCCTGCACGCGGTACTGGCCACGCTCTTCGCCCGGTCCGATTTCCGCGGCCGGCGAGAAGAACGTCCAGTCGAGGTCGTCTACCGCCTGCAGGCGCTTGAGTGCTTCGCGGTGGGCCAGGGCATAAGGCTTGTACGCCTCCGGGAAATCCGGCGTATCGACCAGCTGGACACCCGGTGCCACTTCCAGGCTGCCGGCACCGCCGACCACGACCAGGCGCGGCACCCCGGCCTTGCGTGCCGCGGCTGCCAGCTGTCCGGCCACTTCGCCGACGCGGCTGATGTCATCGCCCGGACGTGGCCCGTAGGCGCTGGCCAGCACGTCGTGGCCGGCGATGGCCGCGGCCAGCGCGTCGGGATCATCCAGCGCGGCGATCACCGGATGGGCACCGGCCAGCTCCGCCGGCAGGTCCTGCGCGCTGCGCACGATCAGGGTCAATTCGTGGCCGGCGGCCAGCGCGTGGCGCGCGATCTGGCGGCCGATGTTGCCGGTGGCACCGACGAGGGCGATTTTCATGGCGAACTCCGTAAGCAAGGGGAGGGGAAGACGACGGGGCCACTGTAGGACGCTGCAATTGTCCGAAAAACAGCGTATAACGCGCTTGTTTGTTGCATGGATCGAGCAGATGGATCGACTGACCGCCATGACCGTATTCATCGAGGTGGCCGAGCGCGGCAGCCTCACGGCCGCCGCTGAGGTGCTGGACATGTCGCGGGCGATGGTCACCCGTTACCTCGCCGAGGTGGAGGCCTGGCTGGGGGCGCGCCTGCTGCACCGGACCACGCGCCGGGTCAGCCTGACCGGCCCGGGGGAGGCGGCGCTGGCGCGCTTCCGGCAGATGCTGGAGATCGGCGAGGCGCTGCAGGGCGAACTGGCCAGCGACGATCCCGAACCGCATGGCACGCTGCGGGTGACCGCCAGCGTCTCGTTCGGGCAGAGCCATCTGGCGCGCGCCGTCGCCGACTTCGTCAAGCGTCATCCGGCGGCGCGCATCGAACTGCTGCTGGTCGATCGCACGGTGAATCTGGTCGAGGAGCGGGTGGATCTGGCGGTACGCATCGCCCGGCAGATCGACCCCAGCCTGATCGCGCGGCGGCTGGCCACATGCCGCTCGGTGCTGTGCGCCACGCCCGGTTACCTGGAGGTGCGCGGCACGCCGACCGCCCCGGAACATCTGGCCGCACACAACTGCCTGACCCATCACTACGTGGGTAAGAGCCTGTGGCACCTGCACCGCGACGGACGTTCGCAGTCGGTGGCGGTGGGCGGCAACATCAGCGCCAACGAAGCGTCATTGCTGCTCGAAGCCGTTCGCGCCAGCGCCGGCATTGCGATGCTGCCCACCTACCAGGTGGCGCCGTTGCTGCGCAGTGGCGAGCTGGTGGAACTGCTGCCGGCGTATACCCTGGACGAGCTGGGCATTCATGCGGTGTACGTATCGCGTCGCCAGCAGTCGGCGATCATGCGGCGGTTCCTCGACTTCCTGGGCGAGTGCTTCGCCAGCCCGGCCTTCCAGGATCTGGACTGGCGACCGGCGCGTGTGGAACCTGCATGACATCCCGGTGCGATGCGCACACGGCATACAATGAGCGGCCCCACGTCGTACAGGTGCGTTGCGTGTCGTATCCCTATCCGCTGGTCGTATTCGACCTCGATGGCACGCTGGTCGACAGCGCCGCCGATATCGCCGAAGCCCTGAACCGCACGCTGGAGGACATCGGCCTGGCCCGTGTGCCGGAAGCCACCGTGCTGGGCTGGATTGGCGACGGTGTCCGCCGGTTGGTCGAGCAGGCCGTGCATGCCGCAGGGCGGCAGGTCGATCTGGCCGAGGTTATGCCGGTGTTCATGGTGCATTACCGTGAGTGCCTGCTGCGCAGCCCACGCCTGTTCGACGGTGTGGCGGAAGCACTGGCGCAGCTGCGGGAACGCGCTGTGCCGCTGGCCATCTGCACCAACAAGCCTGCAGCGCTGGTGCCGCCGCTGCTGCAGCATCTGGGCATCGGCGATGCGTTCGCGCTGGTGCTGGGCGGCGATTCGCTGCCGCAGCGAAAGCCCAGCGGCGAACCACTGCGCCACATCGCGGCACACTTCGGCGTGCCGGTGGATGCATGCCTGATGGTGGGTGATTCGTTGACCGATTACCGCGCGGCGGAAGACGCGGGAATGCCGATCGTGCTGGTGCGCTACGGTTATCCGCGTGGCCTGGACCTGGCCGCCGCAGCTGCGGTGGCGGTGATCGACGATCTGCGCGAACTGCCGGGCCTGGCCGCGCGCATCCCGGTATAGCGCCGGGCCTGCGCCCGGCGCGCCTGCTCATTTCGGCTGGTAGCGCACGCTCAGCTGATACTCGCGGCCCGGCTGGTTGAACCACGCCACGGTCTCGTACCTGCGGTCGAACACATTGGTTGCCCGGGCCAGCAGCGACCACGATGGCGTGAGCGCGTACTCGGCGCGCAGATCCAACGTGCCATAGCCGCCGACCTTCACCGTGTTGGCGGCATCGTCATAGCGCTTGCCCGCACCCTGTACGGTCAGGCCGGCACGGAATGCGCCGAAGCGGCGATCCACATCCAGCCGTGCCGTCTGCTGTGCACGGCGCGGCAGCCAGTTGTCGAACTGGCTGCTGCCGTTCGTGCGGTTGCGCGGGTCGGTGTAGCTCAGCTGTGCAGCGATGTCGAAGCCGGCCAGCACGACGCTGCCGGTCAGTTCGGCACCACGGATGCGCGCCTTCTCCACCTGCTGCATCCTGAAGGTCGCTGCATCGTAGGTGATCAGGTCATCGATGCGGGTCTCGTACACATCCAGACCCCAGCGCCAGCCCTGGCCCTGCCGCGAAATGCCCAGGTTGGCGCTCTTCGACTTCTCAGGATCCAGTGTCGGCACGCCGCTCCACGGGTCATACAGGTCACTGAAGGTGGGTGCCTTGAAGGCCGTGCCGTAGCTGGCGTTGATGCGCAGGCCGTGATCCAGCTCCATCGCCCAGCCGATGCTGCCGGTGGCATGGTTGCCGAACTGCTGGTTGTCGTCGTTGCGCGCGCTGGCCTGCAACTGGTGCCGGCCGAAGCGCCCCTGGTACTGCACGAACACACCGGTGTTGCGACGGCTGTCGACACGATAGCCGGCACTGCTGCCGTCCAGGTTGTCCTCACTCCAGTCCACACCGGCACTCAGCAGCTGGCCTTCGGCCACGCCGAAGTCGCCCTGCAGCGACGCGCTGTCACGATGCGTCTGCGCGCTGCCATGCACGCCGTCCGCGCCGACGTTGTCCGATTCGTTGTCACTGCGACCGACGTTGGCGGTCAGCACCAGCCGTTCGGCCGGCGTGTAGCGGACCTTGCCGGACAGTACCTGCTGGCGCGTCTCGGAGTAGTTGTAGTAGCCGTCGTAGTGGTTCTGGCCGTCGGCGCGCAGCGCGCTGCCCTCCACCGTCCACTGCTCGTTGAAGTTGTAGCCGCCGCGCAGGCTCTTGGAGAGGTTGCGGTAGCCGTCGCGGTCGGGTTCGTCGGCGAAGCAGCCGGTGAACAGCGTGGCTGAGCCCCGGCAGGCATCGATGCCATCGGAATGCTGGTAGGCGATGTCGGCGCCGAACCAGCCGCGTTCGCTGCTGCCACCGATGCCGCCGCTGGCCTCACGCAGGCCATTGCTACCCCCGCCCAGCTGCAGATGTGGCGCGAAGTCGCCCTGGTTGCGGCGGGTGAAGATCTGGATCACACCGCCGATGGCGTCGGCGCCATACAGGCTGGACTGCGGGCCGCGCACGATCTCCACGCGTTCGATCTGCGCCAGCGGCAGGTCCTGGATCATCGCCAGGCCGAGATCGGCGCTGTTGATGCGCACGCCGTCGACCAGCACCACCGTGTGGCCGGAGTTGGTGCCGCGCAGGAACAGCGAGCTCTGCTTGCCCAGGCCGCCGGCGTTGGTGAGGTTGATGCCGGCGCGGCCACGCAGCAGGTCCTGCAGCGAAGTGGCCTGGCTGGACTCGATCTGCGTCCGGTCGATCACCTGCGCAGGCGCGATGCTGTCCTGCAGGGCGATGGGGGTGCGGGTGGCCGTGACCAGGATGGGATCGAGCGCGCGGGCGCCATCATCGGCCTGGGCCAATGCGGGCAGGGCGGCCAATACGGCCAGGGAAAGCAATCGGGACTGCAGCTTCATCGGGGGACTCCAGGTGCCACGCACGCCCGCGTGGCGAAGGGGAGGAGCCGCGGAGGCAGGCAAGCGCCGATGCCGCAGGCAGTGCTGCGGACATCCAGCGCCATGCCCACCGCATCGCGACCTGAGGCTTCCGGGCCGGTCTCCGGGCTTGCCGCCGGGTGGCGCGAGGCCACCGTCCAGGCGCCTTCCCATGCTGTTGGCACAGTGGCGGTTGCCTGGAACTGACGTGCTTACCGTTGCGGGGGCAGCGCCGGCATGGCGTGGGTTCACGCGTCACCGGCTTCCCGTTTCAACCTGCCGGCCATGCCGCAGGTCACCTGGAAGTGCGCGCAGTCTACGGCATCGGCATGCCCGGTGCGGCGCATATGCGGCAATGTCTGTGGAGCTGATGATCCCCAGCCACTAGAATTGCTGCTTGATCCCGTGGTGCCGTTGCCGATGTCCGCCCGTTTTCCGCTGTCCCCGCGTTGCCTGCACAGGACGCATGCATGATCCTCGACCTGGTCCGCCACGCCGGCAACGGTCGCGACGAGTACCTCGATGGCCGCAGCGATCCACCGCAGCTGGCCCGCCTGCCACAGGAACTGGTGGAGGCCTACGCCACGCAGCCCTGGGAGCGGGTGATCAGCTCGCCCCGCCTGCGGTCACTGCACACAGCGATGGCGCTGGCCACCCCGCGCGGGCTGGACGTGGATGCAGACGAGGAGTGGGAAGAACTCGACTTCGGCGACTGGGACGGGCAGGCACTGTTCGACCTGCCGGAGCAGGCGCTGGCGGCATTCCATGCTGATCCGCATGCGTATCCGCCGCCCAACGGCGAAAGCTGGGGGCACTTCGAGCGGCGCATCGCGCGTGCGCTCGACCGCCTGCTCGACGATGACGACCCGCTGCCGACCGTCGTGGTCAGCCACGGTGGCCCGCTGCGCATGGTGCTGTCACAGGTCTGCGGCCTGCCGATGTCGCTGTGCTGGGCGCTGCGCATCGACCACGGTACGCGCCTGCGGGTCAGGCTGGAGCGTGGCGAGGCAGGCCTGGTGGGCGAGCTGCTGGAGTTGCAGCAGCCCTGATCCGGCCGGCGCCGATCAGTCCTCGTCCGCGCTTCCGGCCACGTTCTCTTCTGCGTCGTCGTCTGCGTCGAATCGCTGCTCGTGCACCGGCCCCGAGGCCGGGCCGGCCGCCTTCAGCGGGTGCGCGGCGATGCGCGCTTCGTAGTCCTGCACCAGCGCCTCGCGCTGCGGCTCGCTCAGTTCCTGCCAATGGCAGTCCAGCAGGGCGCCTTCCAGCGAGTAGAGCAGGTTCAGGCTGGGCTTGAAGCCGGCGCGCTTGACCTTGACGAAGGCACCCACCGCGCCGACGGCGGCCAGATCCTCACGGCTGCGCAGACCGACCTGGCGCAGCCACGCCGCACTTTTCGGACCGATGTTGCGCAGCTTCGGCGCACTCATCCCAGCGCCTCGACGAAGACGCGCGCGATGGCTTCCAGTCCGGCCTGGTCATCGGCATCGAAGCGACCGGTCTTCGGGCTGTCGATGTCGAAGACTCCGATCAGTTCATCGCCGCGCAGCAGCGGAACGACCAGTTCCGAGCGGGAGGCCGAGTCGCAGGCGATGTGGCCCGGAAAGGCATCGACATCGTCGACGCGCTGGGTCACGCGCTGGCGGGCCGCGGCACCACACACGCCCTTGTCCAGCGGAATGCGCACGCAGGCCGGCAGCCCCTGGAACGGGCCGACCACCAGCTCCTGGCCATCGTAGAGATAGAAACCCACCCAGTTCAGGTCGGGCAGGGCGTGGAAGACCAGCGCCGAGAGATTGGCCGCGTTGGCGATGCGGTCGGACTCTCCATGGACCAGGCCACGGGCCTGTTCAAGCAACTGGGCGTATTGTTCCGGCTTGCTGCCGGTAAGCGAGGCATTGGCGAACATGACCGCAGTCTAGCAAGCGTGCCGGGCCAGCGATAATGCACGCTCTGTTGCCCCGCTGGAGCCTTTGATGCCGTTGCCCGCTGCCCTGCCATCCGCGCTGTTCGTCACCGGCACCGATACCGAGATCGGCAAGACGGCGGCCAGCACCGCGCTGCTGCACGCCCTGCGCCGGCGTGGCCTGCGAGCGGTCGGAATGAAGCCTGTGGCCAGTGGCAGCCAGGATCTGGGGAAGGGCCTGCGCAACGGAGATGCGCTGGCGCTGCAGGCGGCCAGTCGGCCGGTGCCGGAATACGTCGACGTGAATCCCTATGCCCTGCGGCAGCCGATCGCTCCCGAACTGGCGGCGGCCGAGGACGGGGTGGACATCGCCCTGGCACCGATCGTCGCCGCGTTCGAGCGCCTGCGTGCCACCGCCGACGTGGTGGTGGTGGAAGGCGTAGGGGGATGGCTGGCGCCGGTCTCCGTCCACCTGGACCAGCTCGACATCGTGCGGGCACTGCGTCTGCCGGTCGTGCTGGTGGTCGGCCTGCGGCTGGGCTGCGTCAACCACGCGAGGTTGACCGCGCACTCCTTGCAGGCCAGCGGCGTGGAGTGCCTGGGCTGGATCGGCAATCACATCGATCCGGCCATGCAGCGCCAGGACGAGAACGTGGCCACGCTGGTGCAGCGGTTGCCGATGCCATGCTGGGGACGGCTGCCGCACCTGCCGGGCGCCGATGCTCAGGCCCTGGCGATGCACCTGCATGAGGGCTGAGTTCCCGTAGAGCGGAGCCTGCGACCCGCTGCGATCAACCGGCCGCGAGCTCCCGCGCGAGGGCGCCCAGGCGCTCCACGGCAGCGATGAAACGTGCGTCGAAGGTCTGGCAGCACGACAGCCGCAGGCAGTGCCGGTAGCGCGGACCGCGCGAATACACCTGGCCGGGCATGAACACGATGCCCTCTTCCAGCGCCCGCTCGAACAGTGCGCGGGTGTCCACGCCCGGCAGTTCCAGCCACAGCAGGAAGCCACCCTGTGGTTCCGTGGCGCGTGTGCCAGGCGGGAAATGCTCGGCCACGAGCTGGCGCAGCCGTCCCACCTGCTCGCGATACAGGCGCCGCATGCGGTGCAGGTGATGTTCGTATCCGCTCCCTTCCAGGTACGCGGCCACGGCATCACCCAGCAGCTGCGGCTCGCCGCCCGTGGACTGGAACTTCAGCAGGGCGATGCGTTCAGCGAAGCGCCCGCCGTCGAGCCAGCCGATGCGATAGTCCGGGGCCAGCGTCTTCGAGAAACCGCCGACCACCATCACCCAGCCGTCGCGGTCAAAGGCCTTCAGCAGCGGCGCAGGTGGCTCGCAGAACTGCAGTTCCGCGTACACGGCATCCTCGATCAGCGGCAGCTGACGCGCGTTGACCAGCTCGGCAAGACGCTGCTTGGCCGCCACCGGCATGGTGCAGCCCAATGGATTGTGCACGGTCGGCATCAGCACCAGCGCGGCCAGCGGTGTGTGCTCCAGCATCGCCTCCAACGCATCGACGTCCAGGCCCTGTTGCGGATGCGTCGGCAGTTCGATGGCCTGCAGGCCCAGGTTGGCCAGCAGCGGATACAGGTTGAAGTACGACGGTGCTTCGATACCCACTGAATCGCCGGGCTGGGTCACCGCACGCAGTGCCAGCTGCAGCGCCTCCATCGCACCGTGGGTCAGCAGCAGGCGATCGCTGTGCGTGTGCAGGCCCATGCGCGGGCCGCGCCGCACGATCTGCGCAAGCAGCCGCGGCGAGCCATTGGGGCGTGCGTAGGTTTCGACCGTCTGCTGGCCGTGGCGCAATACCTGGGCGGTGTGCCGGGCCAGTTGGGCGCCAGGATAGAACTGGCGCCCGCGTGGCCCGGCGAAGGCGAGGTCCATCACCCCGGAACGGCGTTGCGCCTCCAGCACGCGTGCCATCAGCACCTGCTGCAACGGCGCGGTGGGGGCCGACGGGGTATCGCGCAGCGACCGTTGCGGCACTGACAGTCGCGGCGCCACTTCGAAACCTGCCTTTGGCCGCGGAACCACCAGGCCGGCGTCTTCCAGCTGGCGGTAGGCGGCGATCACCGTATTGAGGCTGAGCTGACGCTGTGCTGCCATCTGCCGCAGCGATGGCAGGCGGCTGCCGACCGGCAGGCGCCCTCCCTGGATGGCCTCGGCCAGCTCATCGGACAGCCGCTGGTAGCGAGGAGCGGACGCGCTGCTGCGTTGATCTGTATCCATCGGTTCCGGCCGCATCTGGTGCTGTACCCATGAGGATTCCGAGCCTAGCATGTCCTCGTCGGCAGGGCCTGATCGGTGCCCGCCGATATTTCAAGGGCGCGCGGCTGGATGGCCGCGCGCCCCTTTTTTGCATGGGTCGGCGCACCATGCAGTCAACGCATCGGCACCAGCACCGGATCCCGGCGATACAGGGCAGGGAACTGCCTGCCCAGTGCTGCCAGCTTCGGAGCGTCGTAGTAGCGGATATAGGCGGCCTGCGGATAGTTGCTCATGTAGTTCTGGTGGTAGCTCTCGGCCGGATAGAAGCGCTGGCCGCTCCCCACCTGGGTGACGATGGGCGCGCGATAGCTTCCGGCCTGGCCCAGCTGGGTGATGTAGGCACGGCTGGCCGCCTGCTGGCGGGGATCATCGACGAAGATCGCCGAGCGGTACTGGCTGCCATGGTCCGGGCCTTGCCGGTCGAGCTGGGTCGGGTCATGCACCACCGAGAAGAACACCTGCATCAGCTGGCCGTAGCTCACCTGGCGCGGGTCGTAGTCGACCTTCACCGCCTCGGCGTGGCCGGTGCGTCCGCTGCTGACACGCTCATAGCGCGCATCCGCCGCGCTGCCGCCGACGTAGCCCGAGACTGCGTTGCTCACGCCCTTGACGTGCTGGAACACGCCCTGCACGCCCCAGAAGCAGCCGCCGGCAAACACTACGCTGGCGTGCGTGCCGTCATCGCGGAATGCGGCTTCACCGGCGGGCGCAGGCAACACCTGCACCTGTGCGCTGCGCTCGAGCGGCGCGGCGATGGCACCGTGATCAACCAGCAGTACCCCGGCAATCAATGCGGTAGCGACCAGCCCGGCAATGCCGGCGGCGATCCCCTGTTCGAACGAAATCTTCATCGTGTCCTCCCGGATCAACCGAAGGTGAAGGCGTAGGCCTGGGCGCCGGCATCGAGGAATTCGATCTCGAAGCGGTGTGGCGCGACGGCGCCGCGCTGGCGCACCAGCTGGTACAGACGGTGTTCGTCGATCACGCCGCTGCCATCGCTGCCAACGTCGCTGCCGGCGTCGGCCGCGGGCAACGGCCGACCATCCAGCCAGACGCGGAAGCGCACCGGCGTGCCGTCCTGGCGTGGCGCGAGCACCAGATGCAGATCGCGGGCATGGAACTGGAAGGCGATGCGTCCTCCGGGCTGCTGCAGCCGTGCCGCCTCGTCGTCGATGATCCAGCGGCCGGACAGGCCCCACTGGTTCAGCGCCAGCGCGGGTGGCAGCGCGTAGTCGAATGCCGTGTCCGCACGTTGCCCGCCTGGCGAGGCGAACTGCTCGGCGCGCGCATGCCCCAGGTAGGTCTCCGGCGAGCGCAGGTTGCCCATGTCCGCCTGCGCGGCCACGCCCTTCAGGTCCGCTGCGGCCGGATCGGCCGGCGGTGGCAGCCGGGTCTGGCCGGCTTCGGCCAGCAGGCGGCGGATCACCTGCTCCGAACGCGCATAGTTGCCTTCGCCGAACTGATGGCCGCGGATGTTGCCCTGCGCATCGACGAAGTAGTGGGCGGGCCAGTAGCGGTTGTTGAACGCACGCCAGATCGCGTACTGGTTGTCCAGCGCGACGGGATAGTCGACCTTCAACTGCTGCACGGCCTTCATGACGTTGCGCGGGTCGCGTTCGAAGGCGAACTCGGGGGTGTGCACACCGATCACCACCAGGCCGTGATCGCGGTAGCGCCGCTGCCACTCGTGCACGAACGGCATCGCACGCAGGCAGTTGATGCAGGAATAGGTCCAGAAGTCGATCAGAACCACCTTGCCGCGCAGCTGGGCGGCGTCCAGCGGTGGGCTGTTGAGCCAGCCGGTGGCGCCGTCCAGGGCGGGCAGCGTGCCTTCCACCGGCAGCGGTGCCTCGCTGCCTGCAGTGGCCGGGCCCATCATCATCATCGGTGGAGCGGAAGGCTGCGCGCCGGGTACCGCATCGAGCAGGCCCTGCTCGATACGCGCGGTGCTGACGGTGGACAGCCGGGTCAGCAGGCCGGTGTCCCAGCCCAGGGCAATGGCCACGACCGCCAGCAGCGCAGCGACGCCGAGCACGCGGCGGAGCAGATTGCCCAGCCCCAGCCGTGCCTGCAGGGCGCGGAACACCCGGCCGCCGATCCAGACCGCCAATGCCAGCGCGGTGACCGCACCCAGCGCGTAGGCAAGCAGCAGCGTACTGGTGCTGGCGCTGGCGCCATGCAGCGCAGCCCCGGTCAGTACCAGGCCAAGGATCGGGCCCGCGCACGGGGCCCACAGCAGGCCGGTGGCGATGCCGATCAGCAGCGACGTCCAGGCACCGCCGCGCCCGGCGGCATCGGCAGCGTCCGCGCGTGCGCTCAACCGCGCGCCGACACGCTGCAACGGCGCCAGCAGATGGTCTGCCAGTGCGGGCCACAGCAATGCCACCGCGAACAGCGCCATCAGCAGCAGGGCGATCCAGCGACCGATCTGGTTGGCCTGCGCCACCCACTGGCTGCCGACCGCCGCCAGGCTGGCGACGAGGGTGAAGGTCAGCGCCATGCCCAGCAGCAGCGGCAGGGTGCTGCGCAGGAACGGGCGGTCAGCACGCGCGAATACGAACGGCAGCACCGGCAGGATGCAGGGGCTGAGCAGGGTCAGCACACCGCCAAGATAGGCAAGCAGCAACAGCAGCATCATCGGGCTCCAGAAGCAGGGGACGATCCCACCGGCACGCGCCAGCCCGCATCGCTGTCATGCGCGGCAGGTCCGGGCTGGAAGGCCAGCGCCGCGCCATTCATGCAGTAGCGCAGGCCGGTAGGGCGTGGGCCGTCGTTGAAGACATGGCCCAGATGGCCGCCGCAGCGGCGGCAATGCACTTCCACCCGCAGCATGCCAAAGGTGACGTCGCGGTCCTCACCGATAGCGTTGTGCAACGGTGCCCAGAAGCTGGGCCAGCCAGTACCGCTCTCGAACTTGGTGGACGAAGAGAACAGCGGCAGCGCACAGCCGGCACAGGTGAACGTGCCTTGCCGGTGTTCCTTGTTGAGCGGGCTGCTCCAAGGGCGTTCGGTCGCCTGCTGGCGCAGCACTGCGTACTGGGCCGGGGTCAGCCGCTGGCGCCAGTCAGCATCACTGCGCATGATCTCGAACTGTCGCGCAGGGCGCGTTTCTGCTGCCGCTGGCGCGGCGCGGCTGCAGGCCCCGAGACCGAGCAGGCCGGCGGTGGTGGCGATACCGCCCAGACCCAGCAGATGGCGGCGGGTGAGGGGCATGGCGGACTCCGGGAAGGGGCGACGGGGCCATGCTGCGCCTGCTCCGGTCAACGAATCCTCACGCAGGATTCAATTTTTCGTGAGGTATCGGCGGCGATCCCGCGCCACAATGCGCTCAGCCTCCCCCCTGGCCCGAGCTGCCGATGTCCCCGAAACGTGTCCTGATCGTTGAAGACGATGCCCACATCGCCGACCTGCTGCGCATGCACCTGGGCGATGAGGGGTATGAGGTCGCCCACGCCGACAGCGGTGATGGCGGGCTGCGCCTGCTCGAACAGGAAGGCCCGTGGGACGCGCTGGTGCTGGACGTGATGCTGCCCGGTGTCGATGGCCTGCAGGTCTGCCAGCGCGCACGGGCGATGGCGCGCTATGTCCCGATCATCATCATCAGTGCACGCGGCAGCGAAACCCAGCGTATCGTCGGCCTGGAACTCGGCGCCGACGATTATCTGGCCAAGCCATTCTCCATGCCGGAGCTGGTCGCGCGCGTGCGTGCCCTGCTGCGTCGCGCCGAGGCCATGGCGCAGAACGCGCGCATCGATGCCGGCGCCATCGAGCTGGGAGGACTGCAGCTGGATCCGGTCGCGCGTACTGCCGACGTGGATGGCAGGCCGCTGGAACTGACGCCGCGCGAGTTCGACCTGCTGCTGTTCTTCGCGCGCCATCCCGGCCAGGTGTTCGCGCGGATGGAACTGCTCAACCAGGTCTGGGGCTACCAGCACGATGGCTATGAGCATACGGTCAATACCCATATCAACCGCCTGCGCAGCAAGATCGAAACCGATCCGGCCAACCCGCGGCGGTTGCTGACGGTCTGGGGCCGGGGCTACAAGCTGGTGGACCCGGCCGGAGCGGCGGCATGATCCGGCCGAACCTGTGGCAGAAGCTGGCCGCGGTGATCGCGGCGCTGATGCTGACGTGCTGCATGGCGCTGCTGGCGCTGCAGATGCGCTCGAACACACGGCACGAGCAGGAAGTCGTGCAGCGGCTGTCGCTGGGGCTGGCCGAGCACATCGCGCAGCGCAGTGAGCTGATGGATACCAGCGGCATGCGCGATGCGGCGGTGCGTGCGCTGTTCGGGCAACTGATGGCGGTCAACCCCAGCGTCGAGGTGTACCTGCTGGACGACCAGGGTCGCATTCTCGGCCACGACGCACCCAGCGGGCACCTGATGCGCAACCGCGTGGACGTGGCACCGCTGCGCCGGCTGCTGGCGGGCGCGCCGCTGCCGATCCTGGGCGACGATCCGCGCAGTAGCGAGGGTCGCAAGGTGTTCAGCGTGGCGCCGCTGGTGGTGCAGGGGCGGCAGGCCGGCTACGTCTACGTGGTGCTGGTGGGCGAGCACCGGCAGATGCTCGCCGACGACCTCGCCGCCAGCAACCAGTGGAACACGACCTTGTGGTCGGTGATGCTGGTGGGCAGCCTGGGCCTGCTGGCCGGGCTGGTGGCGTTCTACTGGGTGACCCGGCCGCTGCGCCGCCTGACACGTCGCATCCAGGCATTCGACATCGATGCGCCGACGCCGCTGCCGCCGCCCGGCCCGCTGCGGCCGGGCGAGCGCGATGAACTGGTCATCCTCGAACATGCGCATGCGCAGATGGCGCAGCGGTTGGGGGAGCAGTGGCAGCAGCTGCGCCAGCAGGACCTGCAGCGGCGCGAGCTGGTGGCCAACATTTCGCACGATCTGCGCACGCCGCTGTCTTCACTGCATGGCTACCTTGAGACGATGGTGTTGAAGGACGCGACGCTGTCGCCGGAGGAGCGCCGGCGCTATCTGGGTATTGCCCTGGCGCAGAGTGCGAAGGTCGGGCGATTGGCGCGCGCGCTGTTCGAGCTGGCACGCCTGGAACACGGCGAGGTGCGGCTGGAGTGGGAGGTGTTCGCGCTGCCCGAGCTGCTGCAGGACGTGCTGCAGAAGTTCGAGCTGGCGGCGCAGGCGCGCGGCCAGCAGTTGCACGCGGATTTCCCGCAGGGGTTGCCGCTGGTACGTGCGGACCTGGGTCTGGTGGAGCGGGTGCTGACCAACCTGCTCGACAACGCCCTGCGCCATGCGCCGGAGGGAGGGCGGATCGAGGTGCGGCTGCGCGCGGTGGCTGACAGCGTGGAGGTGATCGTCTCTGATGACGGTCCCGGCGTTGCTGCTGCGGTGCGTGCGCAGCTGTTCCAGGCGCCTGCTGCGTTGGGGGCGCGACGGGGCGAGAACGGTGGCCTGGGGCTGCTGATCGTGCAGCGTATCGTGCAGCTGCATGGCCGCAGCATCGCGCTGCGCGACAGTGAGGCAGGGGCGACGTTCGTGTTCGAGCTGCCGCGGGCGGAGTCGGCGGCGGTGGCCTAGGCGCAGCTGGTTTCCGGGTGGCGGTGTTTGCCCCTTCGCGCAGGTATGTGCGTTTTTCCGTGTGGCGGCGGGGGGGTGCCCTTGGGGGGCTATTCCCCCCGGGCCCGGGCGGGGGGCGGCCCCCACCCCCTTTACTCCCCCCCAATGGGCACCCGCCGGGCGTGCAGGGGCTGTCGGCACGCAGCGGTGTGCGGACGACGGCAC
>NZ_JBRRET010000059.1:0-16532 GCF_056760435.1 Stenotrophomonas sp. STEN008
CCCGGCGGGGGGTGTTTTTACTGCGGCGCGCCCGGGTCGGGGGGGGCCTGGCCGGGCGGATACCCGGTTAGGGCGGGCCGCGGGCGGCCACCCCTGCCATCACTCGGCCAGCTTCGCACCGCGGGCCACCAGCAGGTCACGCAGTGCCGAACGATGGCAGTGCGCCTCATCCTCGCAGTAGCAGCCCACGCTGATGTCGGTGTGCTGCGACAGCGCGGCCAGCAGATCCAGCGCGTGGGCTGCGTCGGGCGCCTTCATCTCGGCACGGTAGCTGCGGAAGAAGGCATTCCAGTCGGCCGCGGTGGTCGCCCCGCGAGCCTGTTTCACCCGTTCCGCGCTGGGCGACAACGTCGGGAACCAGACGTCGTACCAGTCCTGGCGGGCGAACTCGCTGCGTGGCACGCCGCGCGGCGGGCGGCGGGCGGCGTACGGTGCCGATGCGCAGGCCTTCGCCCGGAACGCGCGGAGAACCGAGGCGGACGATCCGCAGGGCCATGATCGCAGTCAGACCTCGAAGGCCGGCAGCGTCTTCTTCACTGCCACGTTCTTCAGCGTCACATACTTCGGCAGGCCATCGGCGCCGTACGGCAGTGGCGCTTCGCCCTTGATCAGCGGTGACAGATAGGCGCGCGCCCGGGCAGTGATGCCGAAGCCGTCGCGCCGGATGAAGCCGGCCGGCATCTTCTTCTCGTGGTTGGCGATCTTCGACAGCGGCGCGGACTCGATCTTCCAGCGGTACGGTGCGTCGCTGCTGCGCACGATCACCGGCATCACCCCGTTCTGGCCCTTCAATGCCAGTTGCACGGCCGCCTTGCCCACGGCCTGCGCCTGGTCCCAGTCGGTGCGGCTGGCGATGTGACGTGCCGAGCGCTGCAGGTAATCGGGCAGGGCCCAGTGCACCTTCAGCCCCAACTGGTCCTTGACCCGGCCAGCGAGGTGCGCGGCGACGCCGCCCAACTGCGAATGACCGAATGAATCCTTGCTGCCGCCGGCATCGGCGACGAAGCGGCCATCTGCCGTGGCGATGCCCTCGGAGGCCACGACCACGCAGTACCCGACGCGTTCGACCACCGCCTTGACCTTGGCCAGGAAGGCCGCCTCGTCATAGGCACGTTCGGGCAGCAGGATGATGTGCGGGGCCTCATCGTCGCCATTGCCGGCCAGGCCTGCGGCAGCGGCCAGCCACCCGGCATGGCGGCCCATCGCTTCGTAGATGAAGACGCGGGTGGAGGTCTCGGCCATCGCCGCGACATCCAGCGCCGCCTCGCGCACCGACACCGCGGTGTACTTGGCCGCCGAGCCGAAGCCGGGGCAGGTATCGGTAACAGCCAGGTCGTTGTCGATGGTCTTCGGCACGCCGATGCAGGTCAGGTCGTAGCCGGATGCCTTGGCCAGCTGCGAGACCTTCAGCGCGGTATCGGCCGAGTCGTTGCCGCCGTTGTAGAGGAACCAGCGCACGTCGTGCGCGCGCAGGACCTGCAGCAGACGTTCGTAGCGCGCACGGTCGGCATCGAGCGACTTCAGCTTGAAGCGGCACGAACCGAAGGCACCGCCCGGTGTATGGGCGAGGGCGCGGATGGCCGCCGCACTCTCCCTGCTGGTATCGATCAGCTCTTCGCGCAGGGCGCCCAGGATGCCGTTGCGGGCCGCCAGGACCTTGATGCCCTTGGCCCGAGCCTGTTCGATCACCGCCGCAGCGGTGGCGTTGATGACCGCGGTGACACCACCGGACTGGGCATAGAGGAGGGTACCGTTGCGCATGCTTCTACCTGCTCAGGGGAGGGACATTGCAGGGACATTACCCGGATGCGGTAAAGTGGCGCTATTGCGGTGCAGCGATACCGGACCGTCCGGGACGCGAACCTTCTTTGTTTTCAACACGTTGGAGTCAGGTCAATGCGATTGGTTCTGTTGGGACCGCCCGGTTCGGGCAAGGGGACACAGGCGACGCGCCTGAAGGACAAGCTGGGCATCGCCCATATCTCGACCGGTGACATGCTGCGTGCGGAGATCGCTGCGGGCTCGGAGCTGGGCAAGCAGGCGAAAGCGGTGATGGATGCCGGCAACCTGGTATCGGACGAGATCCTGCTGGGCATGCTTGAGTCGCGGCTGGCCCAGGCGGATGTCGCCAAGGGCTTCATCCTGGATGGCTACCCGCGCAACGTGGCGCAGGCCAATGCGCTGGACGGCCTGCTGGCCAAGATCGGTCAGCCGCTGGATGCGGTGGTGCAGCTGGATGTGGCCACCGAACTGCTGGTCGAACGCATCGCCGGCCGCGCCAAGGAGCAGGGCCGCGCCGACGACAATCCCGAATCGGTGCGCCAGCGCCTGCAGGTCTACAACGACCAGACCGCGCCGGTGGTGGATTTCTATGCAGGCCGGGGCACCCTGGCCCGCGTCGATGGCGTCGGCGAGCTCGACGAGATCGAAGCCCGCATCCTGGCCGCGATCAAGGCCTGAACCAGGCGCGCGGCCGGCTGCGGTCGGCATGCAGAACACAGGCCTGGTCCTTGCGGACCAGGCCTGTGTCGTTTTCATAGGTGCCAGCGGAGGGCTTGCTCAGGGCCCCGCAGCATGAGCTCCCTTGGGGATGGCCTCTTGGGGAGTAGGACCGGTTCGGGTACTGCGGCTGGCAATCCGAATTGTGTCCGGGTTCACAGAACATCGCTATCGGGAATTCCCTGACAGGTGGCTGGAGTTTTCTCACATCGGGTGTAGGACTTGTCTGACCCCATTACGGACATTGGCCCTATACAGCCGTGATCGGTCACAATCCTCGCTCATGAGCAGCGTACATATCCTTGCAATCGCCGGCACCTTCATGGGTGGCGTGGCCGCCCTGGCGCGGGAACTGGGCCATACGGTCAGCGGCAGTGACCAGGCCATCTATCCGCCGATGTCGACCCAGCTGGAGCAGCTGGGCATCACCCTGGACCAGGGCTACCGGGTCGACAGCGTGCCGGCGGGCACCGACCAGGTGGTGATCGGCAACGCGCTCTCGCGTGGCAACCCGGCCGTGGAGGCGGTGCTCGACGCCGGCCAGCGCTACAGCTCCGGCGCGCAGTGGCTGTCCGAGCAGGTGCTGCCGGGCCGCGACACGCTGGCTGTGGCCGGCACCCACGGCAAGACCACCACCACGACCATCCTCACCTGGCTGCTGGAGAATGCCGGTCGCGCACCGGGTTTCCTGATCGGCGGCGTGGCCGAGGATTTCGGCGTTTCCGCCCGCCTCGGTCAGGGCCGTGAGTTCGTGGTGGAAGCCGATGAGTACGACACCGCCTTCTTCGACAAGCGCAGCAAGTTCGTCCACTACCGGCCGCTGGTCGCCATCCTCAACAATCTCGAATACGACCACGCCGACATCTTCCCGGACGTGGCCGCGATCCAGCGCCAGTTCCACCATCTGGTGCGCACCGTGCCGGCGCGCGGCCGCCTGATCGTCAACGGCGAGGACATGCACCTGGCCGAAGTGCTGGCAATGGGCTGCTGGACGCCGGTCGAGCGTTTCGGATTCGATCCGGCGCTGGAATGGCATGCCGAACTGCTGGCCGCCGATGGCAGCGCCTTCCGCGTGCACCATCACGGGCAAGCGCTGGGCGATGTGCAATGGTCGCTGCTGGGGCGGCACAACGTGCTCAATGGCCTGGCTGCGCTGGCCGCTGCCCATGCGGTGGGCGTGGCACCGGCCGAGGTGATCCCGGCGCTGGCGCGCTTCCGCAGCGTCAAGCGGCGCATGGAAGTGATCGGCAGCCACGACGGCATCACCGTCTACGACGACTTCGCGCACCATCCCACCGCGATCGCCACCACCCTCGAGGGCCTGCGCGCCAAGGTGGGCGATGCACGCATCGTGGTGGCGATGGAACCGCGCAGCAATTCGATGCGGCTGGGCGCACATGCACACGCGCTTGCGCCCTCGCTGGCGCTGGCCGACGAGGTGGTGTTCCTGCATCGTCCCGAGCTGGCCTGGGACGCAGCGTCGGTGATCGCAGCGGTGCGCGGCCACGCGCACGCGGTACCCGATACCGACGCATTGCTGGCACAGCTGCAGGAGCGCGTGCACCGCGGTGACCACGTGGTGTTCATGTCCAATGGTGGCTTCGACGGCGCGCCGCGCCGTTTCCTCGCAGCATTGCAGGCGCGATGAGCACGGACGCGTCACTGCCCCTGTTCCCGCTGCACGCCACCCTGCTGCCTGGCGCGGCGATCGGCCTGCGCGTGTTCGAGCGCCGCTATCTGGACCTGATCCGCGACAGCGGCCGCAGTGCGGAGGGATTCGGCGTCTGCCTGATCCTTGATGGCCAGGAGGTCGGTGCGCCGGCAACGCCGGCCGCCTACGGTGTACAGGTACGCATCGAGGACTTCGATGTCGGCGCCGACGGCGTGCTGCAGCTGCGCCTGCGCGGTACCCGCCGCTTCCATGTCGAGCGCACCCGGGTGCGCGACAACGGCCTGGTGGTGGCCGATGTGCGCTGGTGCGAAGAAGACCCGGATGACGAGCTGCGTCCACAGCATGCGCTGCTGGCCACCGTGCTGGGTCACATCATCGAGCAGGCCGGCGAAGCCTACGCTCCGGCCAACCCTGCGTTGCTGGACCAGGCAAGCTGGGTCGGTTGGCGCCTGGCCGAGCTGCTGCCGTTGAGCGAACAGCAGCGCCTGCAACTGCTGCAGATGGACGATCCGCATCAGCGCCTGCAGCAGTTGCTGGGCTGGATGCCGTAAGAATCATTCACGCAGCGCTTGGAACTGGTGCCGGGGGGGGGGGGGGGGGCGGGCGGCGCCCCCCCCCGGGCGGACGTGCCGGTTACCTGCGGGTGTAATGTGCGACCAGCCGGTCGCCGAGCATCTGCAGCAGTTGCACCAGCACCAGCAGCAGCACCACGGTCACCAGCGCGACGTCGGTGTGCGAACGCTGGTAGCCATCACGGAACGCCAGATCGCCCAGGCCGCCCGAGCCGATCGCACCGCCCATGGCGGTGAAGCCGATCAGCGCAACGGTCGTGACCGTAGCACCTGCGATCAGGCCCGGCCGCGCTTCCGGCAGCAGCACACGGGTGACCAGCTGCCAGGTGGTTGCGCCCATCGCCTGGGTCGCCTCGATCACCCCACGGTCCACTTCGCGCAGCGCGGTTTCCACAAGCCGCGCATAGAACGGTGCGGCGCCGATCACCAGGGGCACGATCGCACCGCGAACACCCAGCGACGTCCCCATCATGAACAGCGTCACCGGAATCAGCACGATCATCAGGATGATGAAGGGCACCGAGCGCAGCAGGTTGACCACCAGCGCCAGCACGCCATAGGCGAACGGACGACGCTTCATCTGCGGCGCACCGAACAGGTACAGCAGCACGCCCAGCGGCAGCCCGATGGCCAGGGTCAAGGGCAGCGAACCGGCCAGCATCAGCAGGGTGTCGATGGTGGCCTGGCCGATATCGGCCCACTTGCCGGCGTCCAGGTGGCGGAAGAATCCGTCCGCAGCAGCAATGATCATCGACGCAGTTCCTCGACATGCACGCCAGCGGCCACGAACGCGGCCTGCGCGGCGGCGTGATCGCCACCGACCAGGGCCACGACCAGTTGGCCATATGGTGTGTCCTTGATCCGGTCGATACGCCCGGACAGGATGTTGTAATCGACCCCGGTCTGGCGCGCGATGCTGCCCAGCAGGGGTTCGTAGGTATCGCCACCGAGGAAGGTCAAGCGCACGATGCGCCCACTCACGGCGTCGAAATCACGGTGCAGCGTTCCTTCGTCCACATGCTCCGATTCGCTGACGAAACGGCGGGTGGTGGGATGCTGCGGATGCAGGAACACCTGGGTGACCGGACCGGTCTCCACCAGCTGGCCGGCATCGAGCACCGCCACCCGGTCGCAGACGCGGCGGATCACATCCATCTCGTGGGTGATCAGCACGATGGTCAGGCCCAGCTCGCGGTTGATCTTCGACAGCAGCGCCAGCACCGACGCGGTGGTCTGCGGGTCGAGAGCACTGGTGGCCTCGTCGCACAGCAGGATCTGCGGGCGGGTGGCCAGGGCACGGGCGATGCCCACGCGCTGCTTCTGGCCTCCGGACAGCTGCGCCGGGTACTTCTGTGCGTGTGCCTGCAGGCCGACGGTCTGCAGCAGTTCGGCCACCCGGCTGTCGATCTCCGCCTTCGGTGTACCGGCCAGCTCCAGCGGGAAGGCGACGTTGCCCGCCACCGTGCGCGAGGACAGCAGGTTGAAGTGCTGGAAGATCATGCCGATTCGCCGGCGCAGCGAGCGCAGGCCGTCGGCATCCAGCGTGGTGATGTCCTCGCCTCCGATCAGCAATCGGCCACCGGAAGGCTCTTCCAGGCGGTTGATCATGCGGATCAGCGTCGATTTGCCGGCACCGGAATGACCGATGATGCCGAAGACCTCGCCGGCCTCGATGGTCAGGTCCAGCGGTTGCAGCGCGCTGACCGCGCGGCCGGCAACGGCATAGGATTTGTGCAGGCGCTGGAACTCGATCACGGGAGCGGCTCACCGGCAGGCGACAGAAGGGGGCGTGCAGCCTACCAGCGCCGGCGGTCGCGCGCCTGCGCCATGGGCCAGAATGTTATTCCTTTTGGTTCTAAGGCGCCTGCTCCGGCCGGGTTCCGGGGCCAGAGCCCCTGTGGGATCTGACCCCGGGGTCGGATCCCCGCAGGGGCTCCGACCCCGCTCCCCGGCCAAACCGGTTCAGGGATGATCCAGCGGCTTCGGCGGCTGCTGGCGGTTCACCCGCTCGCGGTGCAGCAGGTACAGGCCCGACGCCACGATGATCGCCGCCCCCACCCAGGTGTAGCCATCCGGCAACTGCCCCCAGAAAGCCAGATCCCATCCGATCACCCAGACCAGGCCGCTGTACTCCAGGGGCGCGATCATGGATGCCTCGCCCAGCTGGAAGGCCTTGGTCAGGGCGATCTGACCCAGCGCACCGGCCAGCCCCATGCCCGCGATCAGCGGCGCGTGCGCCAGCAGCAGCGGCCTCCAGCCGGGAATCGCCAGCAGGCCCGCGCCGATCGCCATGATGACCAGGAACCAGACCACCATCGACTGCGAGGTGTCGGTACGGGTCAGCAGGCTGACCGTGATCGCGGCAACGGCGTAGGCGGTGGCCGCGGCCAGCACCATCAGGCCCGGCACCGAGATGAACCCATCCACGCCGGGCCGCAGCACCACCAGCACGCCGACCAGGCCGATGCCGATGGCCACCCAGCGACGCGGTCCGACCCGTTCGCCCAGCAGCGGCACCGACAGGGCCGCGATCAGCAGCGGCGCGACGAAGTAGATGGTGTAGGCGGTGGACAGTGGCAGATCGCGCAACGCGAACACGAAGCAGCCGATCATCGCCATGCCCAGCGCGCCACGCAGCAGATGCAGGCCCCAGCGACGTGGCACCAGCGAACGCGGGCCCGCGCTGACCAGCACCCAGACCAGCACGAACGGCAACGACGCCGCGCCGCGCAGGAAGGTCACCTGCAGGGTGGGATAGCTGGCCGCCAGCTGCTTCATGCCGGCGTCCATCAGGGAGAAGCAGGCGACCGCGGCGACCATCCAGGCCACCGCGCGCGAGGGGGAGCGTTGCACGTTCATGGCCCATTATCGCCGAGCCGGCGGCGGGATGCCGTTGCAGCGATGCCCAGCGCCACGGAAAGCGGGCAGGCTGGCCGGCGCGATAGAATGTCCGCACTGAATTCTGTGGAGCATCGCCCATGCCTTCCTTCGACGTCGTCTCCGAAGTCGACACCCACGAGCTGACCAACGCCATCGATCAGGCCAACCGCGAACTGAGCACCCGCTTCGATTTCAAGGGCGTGGACGCCAAGTTCGAGCGTGATGGCGATGTCATCAACCAGTTCGCGCCGACCGAGTTCCAGCTCAAGCAGATGAACGACATCCTGCGTGCGCGTCTGGCAGCGCGCGGCATCGACGTGCTGAGCCTGGAGTTCGGCGACATCGAGACCAATCTGGCGCAGGCGCGGCAGAAGATCACCGTCAAGCAGGGCATCGAGCAGAAGGTGGCCAAGAAGATCGCCGCCGCACTGAAGGACGCCAAGCTGAAGGTGGAAAGCCAGATCAATGGCGACAAGCTGCGCGTGCAGGGCAAGAAGCGCGACGATCTGCAGGACGCGATCGCAGTACTGAAGGCCGGCAAGTTCGAGCTGCCGCTGCAGTTCAACAATTTCCGCGACTGACTGCTCCGCCGGGCGTGGCCCGGCACCGCGCTCGATCAATCACGCAGCAGCTTGTACAGCGTGGTGCGCGAGATGCCCAGCTGGCGTGCGGCCAGACTGAGATTGCCGTCCGCCGCCTGCGCCGCCCGGCGCGCCGCTTCACGCTGCTGATCGCGCAGCGCCGGCGCCGCCATCGTCGCCGGTGAAGACCGTCGCACGCTGTTGCCAGCGACCTTGCGCGGCGCCTGCAGATGCTGCAGGTAGACCGCACTGCCCTCGCCCAACCGGACCCGATGCGGCACCCCCGGCTGCAGCAGGCGCCGCCGCTGTGCGGCACTGGCGCCGGCAAACACCGCTGCAATATCCAGCAACGGCAGTGGCCCGCGCCGCGGCAGGCCCAACAGACGCCGGGCCACACGGTTGGCGGCGCGCAGCTGGCCATCCTCCTGCACCGCCAGCAGCCCCTGCAAGGGTGACGCCAGCCAGCGCGGATCATGCTGCAGCGCCAGCAGGTGCACATCGGCAAGCGTGTGGAACAGGCGATTCTCGCTGGCCAGTGCGGCCTGCCGGAAATAGCCCTGCAGCAGCGAAGGATCGCGCTCACCCAGCCCGGTGATATCGATCACTCCGCATACCCGCCCGTCGAGATCGTGCAGGGGTTCACTGAGGCAGAACACCGGAGCGAAACGCTGCAGGTAATGTTCATTGCCGCGCACCAGCGCTGGCAGGTCGTCGGCCAGGCTGACCGCCGGCGCGGTGGTGCCGATCTCGCTTTCGCCAAGCCGCCGCCCGACCTGGATCGGCCGCAGCAGGGACGAGTCTTCCAGGCCATGCGCCTGCTGCGCGATCACCATGCCCTCGCGGTTGGCGCAGAACATCGTCCAGCCACGTCCGCCGAAAGCGGCCCACAGCTGTTCCAGCTCCGGTTGCACGCAGCGTGCCAGGCGACGGTCGTCGCGCTGTGGCAGATGCCGGCCATCGCTCTGCAGCGGCAGGTAGACCGGTTCCTGCCCGGGCTGCAGGCCAGCCGCGCGCGAGCGCATCCACGACTGCTGCAACGGCTGCGGCAACACGCTCAATGAACGCGCGTCGCCCTCGGCAAAGGCCGCGCGTGCCGCTACCAGCTGCTGTTGCCCGACGGAGGTTGCGATCATGGGCGCAGCGTACACCCGCCAGCGGCAACGCCACGTTACGCTCCGATGAGGTATTGGCCTGCGGTTGCCGCCCATCCGGCAGGTGCAGGGCGAAGCCCTGCAGCCCTGCCCTCAGATCACGCCGCGATGCGCAGGATCGGCTTCAGGGTGATGCCCCGGGTGCTGTCCTCGGCCGCCTGGTTGATCTGCTCCAGCGGGTAGAACTTCACCAGCCTGTCGAACGGGAAGCGGCCCTGCTGGAACAGCGTGACCAGCTGCGGAATGAACACCTGCGGCACACTGTCGCCTTCCACGATGCCACGGATGCTGCGGCCACCCAGCAGCAGGTTGTTCACGTCGAAACTGGCGGTGGTGCCCAGCTTTGGTGCACCGACCACGCCCATCATGCCCAAGCCCCCCAAGGCCTCGATACCCGCAGAGAGCACCTCCGGGCGACCGGTCGATTCCAGCGCGAAATCAGCGCCACCGCCGGTGATGGCGCGCACGGCCTCGACTACATCGGTCTCGCGGCTGTTGACCACGTGGGTGGCGCCCAGCTCCAGCGCGAGTGCCAGCCGCGACGGCACCACATCGATGGCGATGATGGTCGTGGCACCGGCCACCTTGGCCGCCATCACCGCACTCAGACCGACTGCGCCGGCACCGTAGCTGGCAAAACTGCTGCCCGAGCGTACCTTCAGCGAATTGAGTACCGCGCCGGCACCGGTCTGGATGCCGCAGCCCAGCGGGCCCAGCAGTTCCAGAGGCGCATCGTCGGGCACTTTGATCGCATTGATCTCGCGCGCCAGCGCATAGGTGGCAAACGAAGACTGCGCGAAGAAATGGTCGTGCAACGGCTGACCCTGCGCATCGGTGATGGCGGTATGGCCGTGGCCATCATCGCCACCAAAGTTCAGCGCGAAGAAATCCCTGCAGTGGGCGCCATGACCGCCCCGGCACGGATTGCAGTGGCCGCAGGCGCCATAGGTCAGCACCACGTGATCCCCTGCTTTCAGTTCCTTTACGTTGGGGCCGACCGCCTCCACGACGCCGGCGCCTTCGTGACCCAGCACCGCGGGCAACGGCACCGGGTAGTACTGATCGCGCACGATCAGGTCGGTGTGGCACAGGCCGGTGGCTACCACCTTCACCAGGACCTCATCCTCCTGCGGGCCGCGCAGCCGGGCCTGCTCGATGACGAAGGGTTGTTCCTTGCCGCGGACCACTGCAGCGGTGATCTCGCGTGTTGCCGTATTGTCGTTCATCGTGATGGCTCCTTCGATCAGATCGGATAAGCGGGCGCCTCGCCCTTGACGGTCAACCACTGCCACTGCGTGAACTCCTCCCAGTTGGCGGGGCCGCCGATACTGGTGCCATTGCCGGATGCTCCGACACCGCCAAAGGGATTGATCACCTCGTCGTTCACGGTCTGATCGTTTATGTGCAGCAGTCCGGTGCGCAGGCGCTCACCGAGCTTCAGTGCGCGGCCGACATTGCTGGAAACGATGGCCATCGACAGGCCGTACTCGCTGTCGTTGGCCAGGCGCACGGCATCGTCGTCATCGTCGAACGGCACCACCACCGCCACCGGCGCGAAGATTTCTTCGTTGAACGCCGGATTGTCAGCAGAGACGTTGCCAAGCACGGTCGGCGCGAAGAACAGATCGCGATGGGTACCTCCGGCCTCCAGCGAGGCACCGGCCTGCACTGCCTGCTCGACCACGCGCGTGGCGTGGTCGCGCTGGCCGGCATTGATCAGCGGACCGATCGCCACGTCTTCGCGCGCCGGATCGCCCACCTTCAATGAATTGGCCTTGGCCACCAGCTTCTGCAGGAAAGCGGAGTGGATCTTCCGCTGCACCAGCACGCGGCCGGTCGCCATGCAGATCTGGCCCTGATGCAGGTAGACCCCCCACGCAGTGTTGGCCACCGCCAGGTCGAGGTCGGCATCATCGAGGATGATCAACGAGTTCTTGCCGCCCAGCTCCAACGAGACCTTCTTCAGATGCTTGCCCGCCGCCTCTCCGACCTTGCGCCCGGCGGCGGTGGAGCCGGTGAACTGGATCATCGCCACGTGCGGATCGCTGGTCAGCGCAGCGCCGGCCACGCCATCACCGGGCAGCATGTGCAGAACGCCTGCCGGCAGGCCGGCCTGCTCGAACAGGCGTGCGATCACCGCCCCGCCGCACACCGCTGTGCGCGGGTCAGGTTTGAGTACCACCGCGTTGCCCAGCGCGATGGCCGGCGCCACCGCGCGCATGGCCAGATACAGCGGGAAGTTGAAAGGCGAGATGACCCCTACCACACCCAGCGGTCGGCGCCGCGCCAGATTCAGCCGGCCCGGCTCGGAAGGCAGAATCTCGCCGGTGCTGCGCGACGGCAGCGCCGCAGCCTCGTGCAGTGCCTTGATGGTCACCTTGGCTTCAAAACCTGCCTTCGGGCGGGTGGAGCCGCTTTCGCGTACCAGCCATTCGACCAGGGTGTCGATGTGTTCTTCGGCCAGGCGTGCCGCTTTGCGCAGCACTTCAGCGCGCTGTTCGTACGGAGCCGCCGCCCACGCCTGCTGCGCCTGCGCAGCGGCCGCCGCCGAGCGCGCCACCTGCGCCGCGTCGGCCAGGCCGATCTGGCCGAGCGTGTTACCGGTGGCCGGCTCGATCACCGGCTGCCGTTGCGCGGCCGCCTGCCACCGGCCGTCGAAGAGGGCGCCGGCCCAAAGGGCGTCCGGCAGCCACGGAGAAGATGCAGTCATGGGTGTCCTCCTGTGTCGTGCGTCCATTCCACGCCTACCGCCCGCAGCAGGCAATCGGCCATCTGCCGGTGGCCTGCAAAGGCTTGAATCGGCGGGGATTTGCAGCATGGCGACTGTCCAGTTCCTGCACAGTGAACAGCGCAGCGGCGGCACACTGCCTACAATGGCGACCTCGCCCGCCGATGTGCCCGCCATGACCGATATCGCCCTGCCCACCGACGACCCGATCGCCGCCACCCGCCTGTGGCTGGAGCGCATCGTCATCGGCCTGAACCTGTGTCCGTTCGCCAAGGCCGTATATGTGAAGGACCAGGTCCGCTTCGTGCTCAGTGATGCCACCACCCCCGAAGCACTGGTCGAACAGCTGGCCGAGGAACTGGTGCTGCTGCGGGACACGCCGGCCGAGCAGATCGACACCACCCTGATCGTGCACCCGCAGGTGCTGACGGATTTCCTGGACTACAACGACTTCCTCGACAACGCCGACGCGGCGATCGAGGCGCTCGATCTGCAGGGCATCCTGCAGGTGGCCAGCTTCCATCCGGACTACCAGTTCGAAGGCGTGGCCGCCAACGACGCCAGCAATTACACCAACCGCGCGCCCTATCCCACGCTGCACCTGCTGCGCGAGGACAGCGTGGCACGCGCGGTGGACGCCTTCCCCGATCCGGACGTGATCGTCGAGCGCAACATCCAGACGCTGGACCGCATCGGCGTGGACGGCTGGCATCGCCGCCTGCGTGGCGAAGACCTGTCATGAGCGCGGCTCCGCCGATCGCTGCCTGGCCTGCCGCGCCGCTGGCGGGCAAGGTGGTGCTGGTCACCGGTGGCGCCAATGGCATCGGCCGCGGCATCGCCCAGGCCGTGCTCGGTGCCGGCGGCCGCGTGCTGATCGGTGATCTGGATACGGAAGCCGGCCACGCCTGCCTGGCCGAATGGCATCGCGATGACGATGCGGCGTTCCAGCCCCTGGACATCACCGACGAAGCCAGCGTGCGCGCGTTCATCGCCACGGCGGTGCAGCGGTTTGGCGGCATCGATGGCCTGGTCAACAATGCCGGCATTGCCGGTGCGCACGGTACGCCACTGCAGGGCATGGCGTGGGACGAATGGCAGCGCCGCCTGTCATCGCTGCATGGCGCTTTCCTGTGCAGCCGGCATGCCCTGCCGGCACTGTCATCCGGTGGCGCCGGCGCCATCATCAACATCGCCTCGACCCGCGCCCGGCAGTCCGAAGCCCATAGCGAAGCCTATGCCGCGGCCAAGGGCGGACTGGTGGCATTCACCCACGCGCTGGCAGTCAGCGCCGGACCGGCTGTACGGGTGAACAGCATCAGTCCGGGCTGGATCGGCACCAGCGAGTGGCAGGCGCCCTCCCGGCGCCATGCGCCCGAGTATTCGGCCATCGACCACGCACAGCATCCGGTCGGCCGCGTCGGCCGCCCGGAAGACATCGGCGCGCTGGCGGTGTACCTGCTGTCGCCGCTGTCCGGATTCACCACCGGCCAGGATTTCATCGTCGACGGCGGCATGACCCGGAAGATGATCTACGCCGAATAGAGCACCGCTTTCCGGTGGGTGCGGACCTTGGTCCGCACCATTGCCAGGAAGTGCCAACCAAGGTTGGCACCTACCAGAGCGGCTTACGCCATGCCCGAATGGCGCAGCAGCGCATCGATCTGCGGCGCACGGCCACGGAAGGCCTTGAAGTTCTCGGCCGCTGGACGGCTGCCCCCGCGCGAGAGGATCTCGTCGCGGAAACGTGCACCGGTCGCGGCCAATGCCTGCGGTGCTTCCTCGAACGCCGCATAGGCATCGGCACTGAGCACCTCGGCCCATTTGTAACTGTAGTAGCCGGCCGCATAGCCACCGGCGAAGATGTGGCTGAACTGATGCGGGAAGCGGTTCCAGGCTGGCGGATGATTCACCGCCACTTCGCCGCGCACGCGCTCCAGCAGTGCCAGCACGCTGTCCTGCGTGGGCTCGAACTGGCTGTGCAGCAGCATGTCGAACAGACCGAACTCCAGCTGGCGGACAGTCGCCATGCCGCTGTGGAAATTGCGCGCGGCCAGCATGCGCTCATACAGCGCACGTGGCAGCGGTTCACCCGTCTCCACGTGCGCGGTCATGCGCTGCAGGTGGTCCCATTCCCAGCAGAAGTTCTCCATGAACTGGCTGGGGAGCTCCACCGCATCCCATTCCACGCCATTGATGCCGGCCACGCCCAGCTCACCAATCCGGGTCAGCAGCTGGTGCAGGCCATGGCCCATTTCATGGAACAGCGTGGTCACTTCATTGTGGCTGAACGTAGCAGGCCTGCCGTTGGCGCCGCGACCGAAGTTGCACACCAGGTACACCAGCGGCGTCTGCACGCTGCCATCGGCACGCTCGCGCCGGTTGCGGCAATCGTCCATCCACGCACCGCCGCGCTTGCCCTCACGGGCGTACAGATCCAGATAGAACTGGCCTACCAGCGCGTCCTGCGCATCGACCAGCCGGAAGAAGCGTACGTCCTCGTGCCAGACCGGCGCGCTGTCCTCCTGCACGCGCAGTCCATACAGCTGCTCGATCACCGAGAACAATCCACCCAGCACCTTCGGCTCGGTGAAGTACTGTTTCACCTCCTGCTCGGAATAGCTGTAGCGCGCCTGCTTCAGGCGGTCGGCCGCGAACGCCAGGTCCCAGGCCTGCAGGCTGTCGATGCCCAGGTGGTCACGCGCGAACTGCTCCAGTTCGGCACGGTCCCTGGCCGCGAACGGCTTGGCGCGCGACGCCAGGTCACGCAGGAAGCCCAGCACTTCGGCCGGGTCCTGCGCCATCTTGGTGGCCACCGAGTAGTCGGCGTAGGAATCAAAGCCGAGCAGTGCGGCCAGTTCGGCCCGCAGGGCCAGGATGCGGTCGATGTTGCCGCTGTTGTCCAACGCGTCATCGCCGAATTCGGAAGCGCGCTGCGCGCTGGCCCGGTACAGGATCTCGCGCAGGTCACGATCTTCGGCCCAGGTCTGTACCGGCAGATAACACGGCATCTGCAGCGTCAACTTCCAACCGTCCCTGCCATCGTTCGCCGCTGCCGCACGCGCGGCAGCCTTCACGTCGTCCGGCACGCCGGCCAGGCGTGCTTCGTCTTCCACGATCAACGACCACGCATCGGTGGCGTCCAGCACATTCTGCGAGAACTTCGCGGACAGCGCCGACAGTTCTTCCTTGATCGCGGCGAACCGCTGCTGGGCGTCCGGCGCCAGCTCCGCGCCCCCCAGGCGGAAGTCGCGCAGCGTATTGTCCAGCACCTTGCGCCGGGCCTCATCGAACGACCCCGCCTCCGGGCCGGTGGCCAGTGCCTGGTACTGGCGGTACAGCGCCAGGTTCTGGCCCAGCGCACTGGCGAAGCGGGTCACCCGCGGCAGGTTGCTGTTGTAGGCCTCGCGCAGTTCCGGCGTGTTGACCACGCCCTGCAGGTGGCCGACCAGGCCCCAGGCGCGCCACAGCCGCTCGGTGGCATCGTCCAGCGGGACCACGAAGGTGTCCCAGCGGACCGGCTGCACCTGTTCGGCTGCGTTGACGGCGGCCTCGGCCTCGGCCAGCAGCACGTCCAGCGCCGGCGCCACGTGCTCGGGGCGGATCGCCTCGAAGCGCGGCAGGCCGGAGAAATCGAGCAGGGGGTTGGCAGCGGTCACGGCAGATCTCCAGTTACGGGCCCGAGGAGCGGGCAGCCCAGTCGATATGGCGCTGGCCGGAGCCGCAGACAAGGGGGGCGCGCCGATCATTCACGTCGGCCTTACGGGGTCGCGCGGAAGCTCTGGGTGCGGGGGAGTCCGCAGCGGAACATGCCGATAGAGGCCCCACATGGAAGGTCTGGCTCAGGTTGCGACCGCGTTGCCGGTCCGGTCGCTGGCGCTGTCTGCCAGCGCGGAGGAGTTGTCCTGGATCGCCACATTGTGCGATCCCGGCGATGATGCCCGGCGCCATCTGCAGGAGCTGCACGTGCTCATGCAGCAGGGCGGCATCCTCAACGATGAGCAGGAGTGGTACCCGTTCGAGGTGATCGAACGCGGTGCCAGCCACCTGCACCCGGGGCACGAGCGCGAGTTCGTGATCTGCGTGCTGCTGTGGCTGCAGGCGCTGGCCCAGGACCGCATCAGCAGCCTGGACCCACGGCTGCACCTGGATGATCGCGCGATGGACATCGAGGCGCTGCCTGATGCGCTGCGCGATGTGGTGCTCGACGCGTTCACTGCGGCGGGGTACTGATCGGGATGCGCCGCTGCGCTCGCCGGGCGTGGCCCGGCGCTACCGGGATCGACGGGCTCTGATGCGCCGCTGCGCTCGCCGGGCATGCCCCGGCGCTACCGGGATCGACGGGCTCTGATGCGCCGCTGCGCTCGCCGGGGGGGGGGGGGGGCGGCCCGCGGGGCCCGGGGGGGGGGGGGGGGGGGGGGGGGGGGGGCGGGGGCGGCCCCCCCGCGGGCG
>NZ_JBRRET010000060.1:0-15909 GCF_056760435.1 Stenotrophomonas sp. STEN008
GATCGAGAGCCTGAACGTATCGGTCGCCGCGGGCGTCAGCCTGTTCGAGACCGTGCGCCAGCGCGGCTGATCGTCCCGTGGCAGCGGCGGGGGGGGGCCCCCCCCGGCGCCGCCGCCCCCCCCCCCCACCGGGGCGCCGCCCCCCCCCCGGCGCTACCCTCAGGAGGCTTCCGCCGCTTCCAGGGTGTTCTGCATCAACGTGGCCACGGTCATCGGGCCGACACCGCCCGGCACCGGGGTGATCCAGCTCGCCCGCTGCGCCGCCGCGTCGAAGCCGACGTCGCCCACCAGCCGACCATCGTCCAGGCGGTTGATGCCAACGTCGATCACCACCGCGCCCGGCTTCACCCACTCGCCCGGCACGATGCCCGGGCGGCCCACCGCCACCACCAGGATGTCGGCGTTGCGCACGGCCTGTTCCAGCACGTCCTTGGGGGTGAACTTGTGGCAGCTGGTGACGGTGCAGCCGGCAATCAGCAGTTCCAGGCCCATCGGGCGGCCAACGTGGTTGCTGACACCGACGATGGTGGCGTTGCGGCCGCGCACCGGCTGATCGGTGTGGCCCAGCAGCGTGGTGATGCCGCGCGGGGTGCACGGGCGCAGGCCGAACTCGCGCAGGGCCAGATGGCCGACGTTTTCCGGGTGGAAGCCATCGACGTCCTTGCGCGGGTCGATGCGCTGGATCAGCCGGCGCGCATCGGGGATGCCCGGCAGCGGCAGCTGGATCAGGATGCCGTTGATCTTCGGATCGGCATTGAGCTGGTCGATCAGGTCCAGCAGCTCGGCCTCGGTGGTGCCGGCCGGCAGGTCGTAATCGTGTGCTTCGATGCCGACCTTCTCGGCGGCACGGCGCTTGTTGCGCACGTACACGGTCGAGGCCGGGTCGCCGCCCACCAGCACCACGGCCAGGCCCGGACGGCTGCCACCGGCCGCGATGCGGGCGTCGACGCGCACCTTCAGGCTGTCGAGCAGGTCTTCAGCGATGCGGCGGCCATCGAGGATGCGGGCAGGATGCGGGGCGGCGGAATCGTTCATCGAATGCGGGGGCGGCGGCGGTGGGGAGGCTATTGTCCCCGATTCAGGCCCCCTCGCCCACCGCCAATGCGGCCGCTGCGCTCGCCGGGCATGGCCCGGCGCTACCTTGGAACGCTGACCCCGGGTGACGTTACGGGTCGCATCCCTCATTCTTCCTCTTCGGGCACGTCCTGCGGGTTCAAGGTCTTGCTTGCCCGCTTCGGCGCGGTGAACGGGGTCGGCGTCGGTACGCCCTGGCCGGAGTTGCCAAACACCATCTTGGCGCCGGCGTTCAGGCCGCCGCCGGCGATTTCCAGCTCGAAACGCTCGGCGTCGCGGCGACGGATCTGTTCGGCGATCTCGATCGCGTCGTCCTCGTCGGCGCCCAGCTCCACCAGCGCGGCCTGACCGAACAGCACGGCCGATTCAAAGGTCTCGCGGATCTGGAAATCGACGCCGGCATGGATCAGCCGCAGCGAGTGCTCGCGGTCGAACGAGCGCACCATCAGTTTGGCCTGCGGGAATTCGTGCGCGACCAGCTCGACGATGCGGTCGGCGGCGTCGGCCTTGTCCACGCACACCGCGATCGCGCGCGCGGTCGCCGCGCCGGAAGCATGCAGCACGTCCAGGCGGGTGCCATCGCCGTAGTAGATCTTGAAGCCGAACCGCGCCGCGCTCTGGATCATCTCCACATCGTTGTCGATGATGGTCACGTCCACGTCGCGCGCCAGCAGCGACTGGCTGGCCACCTGGCCGAAGCGGCCGAAGCCGATCAGCAGCACGCTGCCGGACAGGCCGTCGGCTTCGTCCACGCCCTCCAGGTTCACCGTCGGCTTCGGCGCCACGCGCTTGTAGACCAGCACCACCAGCGGGGTCAGCGCCATCGACAGCACCACCACGGCGGTGAAGTTGGCATTGATGTCCACGTCGATCACACCGGCGGCCGCCGCTGCGGAGAACAGCACGAAGGCGAACTCACCGCCCTGCGCCATCAGCACGCCACGGTCCAGCGCCTGCGCGTGGTCGCTGCCCATCACACGCGCAACGACGTAGATGCACAGCGCCTTGGCCGCCATCAGCGCCAGCACCAGGCCGGCGATCAGCTGCCAGTGCGAAGCCACCACGCCCAGGTCCAGCGCCATGCCGACGCTGAGGAAGAACAGGCCGAGCAGGATGCCGCGGAACGGTTCGATATCGGCTTCGATCTGGTGGCGGAAGGTCGATTCGCTCAGCAGCACGCCGGCCAGGAACGCGCCCATCGCCATCGACAGGCCGGACAGCTGCATCAGCAGCGCCGCGCCCAGCACCACCAGCAACGCGGCGGCGGTCATCACCTCGCGTGCCTTCGATTCGGCCAGCAGGCGGAACAGCGGGTTGAGCAGGAAGCGGCCGACCAGCACCAGGCCGACGATGGCACCGACACCGATCGCTACCGACAGCCAGCGCGAGCCCTCGCCATCGGCGCTGCCCGCGCTGGGCGCCATCCAGGCCACCAGGGCCAGCAGCGGCACGATCAGCAGGTCTTCGAACAGCAGGATGGAGACGATCTTCTGCCCGGACGGCAGCGCGATATCACCGCGCTCGGCCAGCAGCTGCATCACCACGGCGGTGGAGGTCAGCACGAAGCCGGTAGCACCGATGAAGGCCACCTGCCACGGGAAGCCGAACAGCTTGGCGATGCTGGTCAGCACCAGCGCGCAGGTGACGATCTGCAGCGTGCCGAGCCCGAAAATTTCCTTGCGCAGGCTCCACAGGTGCGAGGGCCGCATCTCCAGGCCGATCACGAACAGGAACATCACCACGCCGAGTTCGGCGGTATGCAGGATGGCCTGCGGATCCGAGAACCAGCCCAGCCCGAACGGTCCGATCGCCAGGCCGGCGGCGAAGTAGCCCAGCACCGACCCCAGGCCCAGCCGCCGGAACAAGGGCACCATCACCACCGCCGCGCCCAGCAGGGCAACCACCTTGACCAGCTCGCTGGTCGCTGCTTCTACCGCCATGCGGTGCTTTCCCCGGAATCCAGAATCGCTCACCACGATAGAGCAATGTGGATGACGGCAATAGCACGCATGTTGCGCCGGATTGTCTTGGAGGTGGAACGATGCCGGCAGCCACCCCATACATCATTCTGAAACGATCAACGGTAGCGCCGGGCCATGCCCGGCGGATACGCGTGCCGGTCCCGCTGCGCTCGCCGGGCATGGCCCGGCGCTACCGGAATCACCCGCCCCGGCAGAAGGCGGCGTAATCGATATAGCCCGGGAACGGCACGCCCGGCGCGCAGACCGGGCACTGCGGGTCCGGGCCGATGCCGGTTTCGCGGAAGCGCATGCCCAACGCATCGAAGCGCAGCAGACGCCCCACCAGGGGCTCGCCGATGCCCAGCAGCAGTTTCAACACCTCGGTGGCCTGCAGCACGCCGGCCAACCCTGGCAGCACGCCCAGCACGCCGGCCTCGGAACAGTTCGGCGCGAACTCCGGCGGCGGCGGCTCCGGGAACAGGCAGCGGTAGCAGGGCGCGACGCCGCGCTGGCGGCCGGCGTCGAACACGCTCACCTGGCCGTCGAAGCGCTCGATTGCCGCATACACCAGCGGCAGCCGGTGCTTGATGCAGGCATCGTTGAGCAGATAGCGCAGCGGGAAGTTGTCCGAGCCATCCAGCACCACGTCCACCCCGTCCAGCAGCGCGTCGACGTTGTCGGAGGTGACCCGCTGCGGCAAGGCTTCAATGTCGATGGCGGGATTCAGCGCCAGCAGGCGCTCGCGTGCGGAGTCGACCTTGAGCTGGCCGACACTGGCTTCGGTATGCACGATCTGGCGGTGCAGGTTGCTGCGTTCGACGCGGTCGTGGTCGGCGAAGCGCAGGTGCCCGACCCCGGCCGCGGCCAGGTAGAAGCCGGCCGGTGCGCCCAGCCCGCCCGCGCCCAGCACCAGCACACGCGACTGCTGCAGGCGACGCTGGCCCGCCTCACCCACCTGCGGCAGCAGCAGGTGGCGCGAGTAGCGATCGAAGAAATCGCGGTCGGCAGCGCTGGCCACGGGCTGCACCAGCGGCAGCGCCTGCTCGCGCCAGGCCACGGTGCCCCCGGCGACCGACGCCACGTTCGCGTAGCCAGCGTCGAGCAGGGCCTGCGCGGCGTCGGCCGAACGCTTGCCGGTCTGGCAGATCAGCAGGATTTCCTGTTCCGGGCGTGGCAGGTGCGCGGCCGGGTCGGCCCGCAGTTCCGCCCCGGCCACACCACGGGCGCCTTCGGCCATGCCACCGGCGCGCTCGTGCGCCTCCCGCACGTCGATCAGCACGGCGCCATGGGCCAGGCGGTCATGCGCCTGCGCGGGGGAAAGCTCTCGGATGCTCATGGCGCCATTATCGCGCAGGCCCTGCCCGCCGAGCGTCCCAGGGGTCAGATCCCTGTTCCGGAGGAAAAGGGATCTGACCCCATTCCCCGTCAAACGAAAAAGGCGGCCCTGCGGCCGCCTTTCCGGTTACTTGCCCCTGACGTGTTTCATCAAGCGCCGCTTGGCCTTGATCTGCCGTTCGGTCAGCACGTTCTTCTTGCCCTCGTACGGGTTGGCACCTTCGCGGAACAGGAACACCACCGGCGTGCCGATCAGCTTGAAGCGCTTGCGGAAGAAGTTCTCCAGGTAGCGCTTGTACGACTCCTGCAGCTCCTTCAGGCGCGTGCCATGCACGATGAAGGTGGGCGGGTTGGCCCCGGCCGGGTGCACGTAACGCAGCTTGGAGACGTGGCCGCGGATGGTCGGCGGCGGGTTGGTCTCGTAGGCCACTTCCAGCGCCTTGTTCACTTCGCTGGTGGTGAACGTCTTGTTCGCCGATTCGTGGGCGCGGTGCACCGCACGGAACAGCTCACGCAGGCCCGAGCCATGCTTGGCCGAGATGCGTACCGATTCCGCCCACGGCACGAAGCCCAGCTTCAGCGACAGCATGGTTTCGGCCTGCTCGCGCTGGTACTCGGTCAGGCCATCCCACTTGTTGATGGCGATCACCAGGGCGCGGCCGGCGTCGAGTACGGCCCCCAGCACGGTGGCGTCCTGGTCGGTCACGCCTTCGGTGGCGTCCAGCATGAGCACGGCCACCTGGCACTGCTCGATGGACTGCATGGTCTTGACCACCGAGAACTTCTCGACCACCTCGTCCACCCGCGAGCGGCGACGCAGGCCGGCGGTGTCGATCAGGCGGTACTCGCGGCCATCGCGTTCCAGGTCCACCGCGATCGAATCGCGGGTGGTGCCGGGCACGTCGGAGGCGATCATGCGCTCCTCGCCGAGGATGCGGTTGACCAGGGTCGACTTGCCCACGTTGGGGCGGCCGACAAAGGCGATGCGCACACGGTTCGGATCGTTGTCCAGCTCTTCGCCACTGCCCTCTTCCGGCAGACGCTGGATCACTTCATCGAGCAGATCGTCCAGGCCCTGACGATGCGCGGCCGAAACCGTCAGCATCTCGCTGAAGCCGTAGCGCGCGAATTCCGAGCGCACGGCCATCTCGTCGGTGCCGTCGATCTTGTTGATGAGCAGCAGGGTCGGACGCGACAGCTTGCGCAGCCACGACAGGATCTCGTCGTCCAGCGCCGACGTGCCCTCGCGGGCATCGACGACGAACAGGATCAGGTCGGCTTCGGCGGCAGCGGCCCGGGCCTGACGCGTAGTAGCGCCCGCCAGGCCCTCGTCTTCCCCGGCGATACCGCCGGTGTCCACGACGAGGAAATGATTGTCCTCGTCGAGGCGGCAGACGCCGTAGTTGCGATCACGGGTGACGCCGGGCTGGTCATGGACCAGGGCGTCACGGGTGCGGGTCAACGCATTGAAAATGGTCGACTTGCCGACATTCGGCCGTCCAACCAGGGCGACCAAAGGCAGCATCGCGATTACTCCGTATTAATTTGCCAACCGGAAGGCGGTCAGCTTGCCATCCACGTTCTGCACCAGCAGCACCCCGTCGACGACGATCGGCTGGGCCAGCAGAGCTTCACCGCCGCTCTTGGCCCGCGCCGCCATCGCGCCATCGGACGTCTGCAGCCAGTGCACGTATCCCTTGTAGTCGCCGACCACCACGTAGTCGCCGTGCAGTGCCGGGCCGGTCAGCAGGCGCCGGGCGAGCCCGGTCTGCGACCACATCGCCGCGCCACTGGCCTTGTCCAGGCCGAACACGCCACCCTTGTTGTCGGTGACGAACACATTGCCCGACGAGACCGCCACGCCACCGGCACCGCCGTGGTCGCGCGCCCACAGCGGGCGACCGGTCGGGCCTTCGATGGCCATCGTCTGGTTCTTGAAGCTGCTCACGAACAGCGTGTTGCCATCGAGCACCGGCGCACCGTCGATGTCGGCCATGCGCTCCAGCTCGGTGCGCCCTTCAGCGCTGCCCACGTTCTGTTCCCACAGGGTGCGGCCATCCTGCATGGCCAGCGCGGCGATGGCGCCGTCATCCCTGCCGATGAACAGCACGCCCGGACCGGTCACCACCGGCGCATTGCCACGCACGGTCAGCGCCGGCAGTTCGCTCGGGTTGAACCAGCGCTGGGTGCCGTTGCCCACGTCGAAGGCGGTGATGCGGCCGTCGTTGCTGCGCACGAACACCATGCCCTGGGCCACCGCCGGCGCGGCGATCACTTCGCCGGGCACGCGGGCGCGCCACTTCTCACTGCCATCATTGATGTCCAGCGCGATGACCTGGCCGTCGAGCGTGCCGATCACGACGAGGTTCTCGCCAACACCCGGGCCACCGGACAGGCGCAGCTTGTCCTTCTTCTTTTCCTTCTTCGGCTCCCAGGTCCAGACCTTCTTGCCGGTCTGCAGGTCGATGGCGTGCACGCCACCGGTGATCGCCGCAGCGAACACGTGACCGTTGGCCACCGCCGGGCCCTGGCGCACGCCGATGCGACGCTCACCCTTGCCCAGATTGACCGACCAGGCCTTGTTGACCTTCAGGGTCGGCTCGAACTTGACCAGTTCGGCCGGCTCCTGCGCCTTCTTCGCTTCCGCGTCCTTGCCGGCGAACCAGCCCTTCATGGTGCTGCAGCCGGACAGCGCCACGCCGAGCAGCAGCACGGTGGCGACGCGGGTGATCATGACCTTCTGACTCATCAAACCGACTCCGCAGGGGCGGCGACGGTGCCGCCGGCGTCCATAACCTTGGTTTCCAGCAGGCGCCGCTGCGGCGCCGCCACGTCCAGCGTCTTCAACGCCTTCTCGTACTGTTCGCGGGCGGCATCACGCTTGCCCTGGGCCATCAGCGCATCGCCATGGATCTCCAGGCTGCCGCTGTCGGTGGCGCTGCCCAGCAGGGAGATCGCCTCGTCAGCCTTGCCGGTCGCGACCAGCAGGCGGGCCACGCGCTGGTCGACCACGCGCTGCAGGTCACCTTCGACCTTCACGCTGCGCAGCGTCGCCAGGGCTTCTTCATTCTTGCCGGCGTCGACCTGGGCCTTGGCCAGCTGCAGCGCCGCGAGGTCGCCGTAGATGCTGGAGGGACCGGCTTCGAGCGCCTTCACCGCCTTGGCGGCGTCGTCGAGCTTGTTCTGCTGCAGACCCACCAGTGCCTTCTGGTATTCGACATTGGCCGAGGCCAGCTTGCCGCCCTGCTGCGTCTGCCACCACTGCCAGCCGGCGATGGCGCCGATGGCGATGGCCACGCCACCGATGATGCTGGCGCCATTCTTCCGCAGCCAGCTGCGGACGCGTTCACTTTGTTCGTGCTCGTCGAGCAGATCGTCGATCGCCATGCGTACTCTCGCCCCGCCCATCGGGAGGGACCATTGGGATTATCGAAGGTGGTGAAACCGCGCCTCAGTGCGAAACCGGGACCACGGAGCCTTCAGAGGATACCTGAAAGCGTGCCACGTTGGCTCGCTGGTAGGGCGCCAGATCGACGATAGCGCCGTTCTGCTGAACCTGGACCGCCGAGGCGTTGCCCAGAGTGACCCGGGTCACCTGGCCCGGGGTGAAACTGCGGCTCTCGCCCGACCGGATCAGCGCCTTCTCGACGGTGCTGCCATCGGGGCCGCCGATGTCGACCCAGCTGTCTCCGTTGAACTGCATCTCCAGCGTGGTGCCGGCACCCGCCGCAGTGGCGGCCGGACGCGGGACCGGCGCCAGCGAGGCGACGTACGGGGTCGCGGCCGGCTTGGCGGTGGACGCCACCGAGGTCTCCGTCGATGCCACCGGCTCGGCGCCGTCGGCGGCGGGGGTGACCGGCACGGTCGCCGGGATCACGTCCAGCGAGGCGGTGTTCGGCGACGGCGTGCCGCCATCGAAATGGCCGCGCGTGGCGAACCACACCGGCACGGCCAGCACCGCGGTGATGCCGACATACAGCACGCGCCGGCCGAGGTTCTCGGCGATCCGGCGCGCACGCGGGGTATGGGTATGGCTGACCAGGGTCGGCGGGACCACCGGGCCCACCTGGGCCTGCTCCAGCAGTTCGCTCACATCCACATTCAGCAGGCGCGCATAGCTGCGCAGCTGGCCGCGGACGAACACCGGCGCACCGAGCTTCTGCCACTGTTCTTCTTCCAGCGACCTGACCACCTGGACCGGCATGCGCAGCCGCTGTCCGACGTCGTCAAGGGTCAGTCCGGCCGCCTCGCGGGCCTGGCGAAGGCGGGTGCCACAGCCGGCCGCAGTCTCGAGAGCGCTCACAGTCTGGTCATCAATCACAATGCATCAACCCTGGAGTTAGGAGCCCGCATCCTGCGGAAATTCCTGTCGAATCCGCTGCAGATAGCGATCGGATGCTGCGTGATCGCCCAGCCGCGCCTCGATTTGAGACGCAAGTTGTAACACGGAACGTGTTGCGGGTGCAGCCGAAATCCTGCGCTCGGCGAAGGCCCGGGCCTCCATGTAGCGGCCCTGGCGGAAGCTCAGCTGGGCCATCGCCTCCAGGGCGACCGGGTTGGCCGGAGCCACCGCGAGTGCGGCACGCAGGTCGCGCTCGGCCCGTTCGGGCTGCCCCGCGTCGAGCGCACAGCCCCCCGCGTTGGCCTGCGCCTCGGCGGGCGTGGCATAGCCCGGCGCCTGCAGCGCACGATCGAACCACACCAGCGACTCGGCGGCCTGCCCCTGCTGGCACAGCCAGGCGCCATAGTTGTTGAGTACGTCACCGCGCTGCGGGGCCAGCTCTGCGGCCCTGCGGAAGCCCTCGCCCGCCTGCCGGGTGCGGCCGCGGCGGTCATCGATGCCGGCCAGCAGGACCAGTGCGTCAGGCTCGTCGGGCTGCAGCTTCAGCGCCTGTCGGGCCTTGCTCTCGGCACCGTCCAGATTGCCCAGCTGCATGTCGCGGGAGGCCAGCACCAGCAGGTCGTTCACGCGCACCTGGCGACGCACGCCGTCCGGGTCACGCACCGAATAGACCGGCGCTTCGCTGGGACCGAGCCGGCCCTTGGGCGTGGAGGAGCAGGCACCGACCGCCATGGCCAGCACGCCCGCAAGCAGCGCCAGCCGGAAGCGGTCAGGCGGCCGCATCGCTCCCCTTCCCCGCCTGCAGCGTCTTGTTGAACTCCGCCTGGCGGCGGGTGCGGTCCATCACCTGGCCCTTGAGCTGGCCACAGGCGGCGTCGATGTCATCGCCGCGCGTGCGGCGGACCATCGTCAGCACATTGCTGTCGAGCAGGATCTTCTGGAACGCGCGGATGTCGGCTTCCTCGGAACGCTCGTAACGGGTGCCCGGGAACGGATTGAACGGGATCAGGTTGACCTTGCCCGAGTCCTTGGCCTGCACCGCGTTGTCGAACTGGCGCATCAGCCGGGCCAGCTGCCGGGCATGCTCGGGCTGGTCGTTGATGCCCTTCATCAGGGTGTATTCGAAGGTCACCGACTCGCGACGCTTGTTGGCGCGCAGGTAGCGCGCGCACGAGGCCATCAGCTCGGCGATCGGGTACTTCTTGTTGAGCGGCACCAGCGTCTCGCGCAGCTCGTCGTTCGGTGCGTGCAGCGACACCGCCAGGGAGACATCACTCTCGCTGGACAGGCGGTCGATCTGCGGCACCAGGCCGGACGTGGACAGCGTCACGCGCTTGTTCGCCAGGCCGTAGCCCAGATCGTCGCGCATCACGCTCATGGCACGCACGACGTTGTCGAAATTCATCAGCGGCTCGCCCATGCCCATCATCACCACGTTGGTGAGACGGCGCATCTGGTGCGGCACGTTGCCCAGGTGGCGCGCAGCCACCCACACCTGGCCGATGATCTCGGCGGTGGTCAGGTTGCGGTTGAAGCCCTGGGTGGCAGTGGAGCAGAACGTGCAGTTCAGCCCGCAGCCGACCTGCGAGGACACGCACAGCGTGCCGCGGGTCTTGTCCGGGATGTACACGGTCTCGATGGCGTTCTTGCCATCCACGCCCATCGCCAGCAGCCACTTGTGGGTGCCGTCGGCGGAGGGCTTGTCGAACACGATGTTGGGAACGACGACCTCGGCATGATCCTGCAGCTTGGCGCGCAGGACCTTGCCGAGATCGGTCATCTCATCGAAATCGGTGACGTAGCGGTGGTGGATCCACTTCATCACCTGGTGGGCACGGAACTTCTTCTCGCCGAGAACCTCGACGAAAAACGTCTCCAGGCCCGCGCGATCGAGGTCGAGCAGGTTCTGCTTGCCGGCCGTGGGTGCCGACTTCGGCAGCGGCTGGATGGCGGGTGTCTGTACGACCTCGTTCACGGCATCACTCTCAGCGCGAGACGACTTCGGTCGCGGCGAAGAAGTAGGCGATTTCGATCGCGGCATTCTCGACCGAGTCCGAGCCGTGGGCGGCATTGGCATCGATGGATTCAGCGAAGTCGGCGCGGATGGTGCCCGGCGCGGCTTCCTTCGGATTGGTGGCGCCCAGCAGGTCGCGGTGGGCCAGCACGGCGTTCTCGCCTTCCAGGGCCTGGATCATCACCGGGCCGGAGATCATGAACTCGACCAGGGCGTTGAAGAACGGACGCTCGCGGTGCACGGCGTAGAAGCCTTCGGCTTCACGGCGCGACAGCTGCTTGTACTTGGCGGCGACGACCTTCAGGCCGGCCTTTTCAAAGCGGGCGTAGATTTCGCCGATGACGTTCTTGGCAACGGCGTCCGGCTTGATGATCGAAAGGGTGCGCTCCAGCGCCATGGGATGTCTCCAATGGAATCGGGCCGCTGATGGCCCGAAGGGTACATGAAAAAAACCCGCGTCGGAACGCGGGCTTAGCCTGATAAACGTAGGCGAATTGTAAAAGATAAAGCGGCGCGGTGGTAGTGCGCCCCTGGCTGGCGGCTCGTGGCGCCGGGGTCAGAGCCCCTGCGGGGATCCGCCCCCGGCTGTACCCCATTCACCCACCTGAGTGAAATCTGACCGGACCCCGCGTTTTGCTGCACTGCAAAATGCCATACGCTACCGTCTGGTTCTAGTATCAAACAATCGTTTGATTAAGGTCCGCCTGCCGATGGCCAAGCCCGCCCACTTCTCGACCAAGGACCGGATCCTCGGCGCCGCGGAGGAGCTGTTCGCCCTGCACGGCTTTGCCGGCACGTCGCTGCGCCAGGTCACCAGCCAGGCCGACGTCAACATCGCCGCCGTCAACTACCACTTCGGTTCCAAGGAAAACCTGGTCAACGAGGTGTTCCGTCGCCGCATGGACGAGATGACCGGCGCCCGCATGGCCCAGCTCGAACGCGCCCGCAGCGAACACCCCGGTGAACTGCGCCCGGTGCTGGCCGCCTTCGTGGAGCCGGCGCTGGCGCTGGCCCAGGACCGCCAGAGCGGCGGCGCCTTCGTCCGCGTGATCGCCCGCGCCTACGCCGAGAAAAACGACAACCTGCGCAAGTTCCTGTCCGACCATTACGGCCACGTGCTGCGTGCGTTCGGCAAGGCCATCGCCGAGTGCGTGCCCGACCTGAGCAAGGAAGAGCTGTACTGGCGGCTGGATTTCCTGGCCGGCTCGCTCACCTACGCCATGGCCGATTTCGGGCTGATCAAGCGTCCCGCCGGTGTCACCGAAGCGGCGCATCGTGCCCAGGCAGCCCACGAGCTCATCCATTTCGCCGAAGCCGGGTTCCGCGCCGCCGCACGCAGCGGCAGCGCCCTGCCCGCCTCCGCCTGATTCCACCCAGTAACTGCTGACCAACAAAGGCCCTTACACCATGTCCAATTCCCTGCTAGTCCGCCGCGCCGCCGTGCTGGGTGCCGGCGTCATGGGTGCCCAGATCGCCGCCCACCTCACCAACGCCGGCGTCGACACCGTGCTGTTCGACCTGCCCGCCAAGGAAGGTCCGGCCGATGGCATCGTGCTGAAGGCAATCGCCAACCTGGGCAAGCTCAGCCCGGCGCCGCTGGCCAGCAAGTCGCTGGCCGAAGCGATCACCCCGGCCAACTACGAGTCGGGGCTGGAGCAGCTGAAGGACTGCGACCTGATCATCGAGGCCATTGCCGAGCGCATGGACTGGAAGCAGGACCTCTACAAGAAGATCGCTCCGTTCGTGGCCGATCACGCCGTACTGGCGTCCAACACCTCCGGCCTGGGCATCAACAAGCTGGCCGACGTGCTGCCGGAACAGCTGCGCCACCGCTTCTGCGGCGTGCACTTCTTCAATCCGCCGCGCTACATGCACCTGGCCGAGCTGATCCCGGCCTCGACCACCGATGCCGCCGTGCTGGAAGGCCTGGAAGAGTTCCTGGTCACCACCCTGGGCAAGGGCGTGGTCTACGCCAAGGACACCCCGAACTTCATCGGCAACCGCATCGGCGTGTTCTCGATCCTGTCGACCATCCACCACACCCAGCAGTTTGGCCTGGGCTTTGACGAAGTGGACGGCCTGACTGGCCCGCTGGTGGGTCGCCCGAAGTCGGCCACCTACCGCACCTCCGACGTGGTCGGCCTGGACACCATGGCGCACGTGATCAAGACCATGGGCGACACCCTGCCGAACGACCCGTGGCATGAATTCTTCAAGTCGCCCAAGTGGCTGGACGCGCTGATTTCCAAGGGCGCACTGGGCCAGAAGACCGGTGCCGGCATCTTCCGCAAGGTCGGCAAGGACATCGTGGTGCTGGACCTGGAAAAGCAGGACTACCGCGCCGCTGACCGCACCGCCGCACCGGAAGTGGTCGAGATCCTGAAGATCAAGAACCCGGCGGAGAAGTTCGCCAAGCTGCGCGAGAGCCAGCATCCGCAGGCACAGTTCCTGTGGGCGACCTTCCGCGATCTGTTCCACTACAGCGCCTACCACCTGGCCGACATCGCCGAGACCGCGCGCGACGTCGATCTCGCGATCCGCTGGGGCTACGGCTGGTCGCTGGGCCCGTTCGAGACCTGGCAGGCCGCGGGCTGGAAGCAGGTGGCGCAGTGGATCGCCGATGACATCGTCGCCGGCAAGAGCATGAGCAATGCCCCGCTGCCGGACTGGGTCTTCGATGGCCGCGACGGCGTGCACGCCGCCGAGGGCAGCTACAGCCCGTCGCGCAACGCCAAGCTGCCGCGCTCGTCGCTGCCGGTGTACCAGCGCCAGCGCTTCCCGGATCCGCTGCTGGGCGAAACGTTCGCGCCGGGCGAGACCGTGTTCGAGAACGATGGCCTGCGCATGTGGCACGACGGCGACGGTATCGCCGTGGTCAGCTTCAAGACCAAGATGAACACCGTCTCCGACCAGGTGCTCGATGGCCTGCAGGAATGCGTCTCGCGCGCCGAGAAGGACTTCCAGGGCCTGGTGATCTGGCAGCAGAAGGAACCGTTCTCCGCCGGTGCCGATCTGGCCGGCGCCCTGGGCCTGCTGCAGGCCGGCAAGGTCGACCAGTTCGAGCAGATGGTCGCCAACTTCCAGCGCACCAGCCAGCGCATCAAGTACTCGCTGGTGCCGGTGGTGGCTGCCGTGCGCGGCCTGGCCCTGGGCGGTGGCTGCGAGTTCCAGATGCACAGCGCCAAGACCGTGGCCTTCCTGGAAAGCTATATCGGCCTGGTGGAAGCCGGCGTCGGCCTGCTGCCGGCCGGTGGCGGCCTGAAGGAACTGGCCGTGCGCGCCTCGCAGGCGGCCGGCCCGGGCGGCGACGTGTTTGCCGAACTGAAGAAGACCTTCGAGACCGTGGCCATGGCCAAGGTGTCCAACTCGGCGGTCAATGCCAAGGAGCTGGGTCTGCTGCGCAGCACCGACAAGGTGGTGTTCAACAGCTATGAGGCGCTGTACATCGCCAAGGCCGAAGCCCGCGCGTTGGCCGAAGCCGGCTACCGTCCGCCGCTGCCGGCACGCCGCATCCAGGTGGCCGGCGACGTCGGCATCGCCACCTTCAAGATGATGCTGGTCAACATGCTGGAAGGTCGCTTCATCAGCCCGTACGACTACGAGATTGCAGAGCGCATCGCCACCGTGCTGTGCGGCGGCAAGGTCGATCGCGGCACCCTGGTCGACGAAGAGTGGCTGCTGACCCTGGAGCGCAAGCACTTCGTCGAACTGGCCCAGCAGGAAAAGACCCAGGCCCGCATCGCGCACATGCTCAAGACCGGCAAGCCGCTGCGCAACTGATTGATGGCGGATGCCGGCCCCGGGCCGGCATCACCTGCTGTGGCAGTCGAGCATGGCTCGACTCTACAAAACCTATTCGAGAGATCACTGCAATGACCAAGCAAATCCAGGACGCCTACATCGTCGCCGCCACCCGTACCCCGGTGGGCAAGGCGCCCAAGGGCATGTTCCGCAATACCCGCCCCGACGACATGCTTGCCCACGTGCTGCGCAGCGTTGTCGCGCAGGCGCCGGGCGTGGACGTCAACCGCATCGATGATGCGATCATCGGCTGCGCGATGCCGGAAGCCGAGCAGGGCATGAACGTGGCGCGCATCGGCGTGCTGCTGGCCGGCCTGCCGAACACCATCGCGGCGCAGACCGTCAATCGCTTCTGCTCCTCCGGCCTGCAGGCCGTTGCGCAGGCCGCCGATGCGATCCGCCTGGGCAACGCCGACCTGATGCTGGCCGGCGGCACCGAGTCGATGTCGATGGTGCCGATGATGGGCAACAAGATCGCGATGGCACCGAGCGTGTTCGACAACGACCATGTGGCCATCGCCTACGGCATGGGCATCACCGCCGAGAAGGTGGCCGAAGAGTGGAAGGTCTCGCGCGAAGAGCAGGACGCGTTCGCCCTGGCCTCGCACCAGAAGGCGATGGCTGCGATCCAGAAGGGCGAGTTCAAGGACGAGATCAGCCCGTACGAGATCGTCTCGCACCTGCCGGACCTGGCCGATGGCCAGCGCATCATTACCCGCAACAAGGTTGCCGATACCGACGAAGGCCCGCGCCCGGATTCCTCGGCCGAAGGCCTGGCCAAGCTGCGCCCGGTGTTCCGCAATGGCCAGTTCGGTGGCACCGTCACTGCCGGCAACTCGTCGCAGATGAGCGACGGCGCCGGTGCCGTGCTGCTGGCGTCGGAACAGGCGATCAAGGACTACGGCCTGACCCCGCTGGCGCGCTTCGTCAGCTTCTCGGTGGCCGGCGTGCGCCCGGAAGTGATGGGCATCGGCCCGATCGCCGCGATCCCGAAGGCACTCAAGCAGGCTGGCCTGAACCAGGATCAGCTGGACTGGATCGAGCTCAATGAAGCCTTCGCCGCGCAGTCGCTGGCGGTGATCCGTGACTGCGGCCTGGACCCGGACAAGGTGAACCCGCTGGGTGGTGCGATCGCCCTGGGCCACCCGCTGGGTGCCACCGGTGCGATCCGTACCGCGACCCTGCTGCACGGCCTGCGTCGTCGCCAGCAGAAGTACGGCATGGTGACGATGTGCATCGGCACCGGCATGGGCGCGGCGGGTATTTTCGAGGCGCTGTAGGTTCAAAGCGTTGCCTCGTTGGGCTTCATGGCGTGGGCCGGGTTGGCAGGGCTGCCTGGGACACGCCGTGAACCCATCCATGGGGGCTCGATGGCGCCATCC